>DASQNU010000085.1:0-3646 GCA_035644815.1 Bathyarchaeia archaeon
GGGCGTGCGATACTCGGGAAAATGACTGTGTTGGAAAATCTGGAGATGGGGGCTTTCCAGCGCAAGGATGTTCAGGGAATCAAGGATGATATGGAAAAAATGATGACCTGGTTCCCGATTTTAAAGGAACGTCTGGATCAATTGGGTGGCACGATGTCTGGCGGGCAGCAGCAAATGCTCTCAATCGCACGCGCGCTAATGTCGCGTCCGAAGCTGCTGCTGCTGGATGAGCCTTCCATGGGTCTGGCTCCGATTGTCGTGTCGGATATTTTCAAGGTCATCCGGCAAATCAATCAAGAGGGAACCACTGTGCTGATCGTGGAACAGAACGTGAAGCAAGCCCTGAAAATTGCTGACTACGGCTATGTACTGGAAGTCGGACAAATCGTGCATGAAGGTACAGGAGAAGCTTTACTGAATGATGAGCGGGTAAAAGAAGCGTATCTGGGCGGACGCAAACACGCGTGACGCACCGTACATTCATAGAAACAATGATGAGGCTCCATCAAGATTCCTTGATGGGGCTTTTTGCTTTCCCGAGTTTTTCAGCGTTTTCGCTTGGGAAATCTTCACAAAAAATCAGGAAGCGCTTCCTCTAGTGATCGGGAAAAGCCTGTTGATATAGTGACTCCATTGGAAAAGAGAAAAAAGGGACAATAGGAGAGAGAACAATGTCGCAAACGTATAAGGACTTATCATCGATCCTTGAAGAGATGCGCAGCCTGACTAGGAACAAGCAAGCGAACTATGATGAAACACTCATATCCTTTTGCAAAAATCTGTTAGAACTGAAAAAGAGTATGCCTTTTATTGAATGGAAGAACAGCGTCCTGCAATCCTCCCTCTCACATCCGCTGCAGACATTTCTTTTGCAGGATCCGTTCACCAACCGCGCTTTCTACAAACCACGCGGATACGCAGGGGATGCCGTCATGATGGATTTGCTGTATGCGGGGGACGGTTCGGTAGAAGCCCCTCTTGAGGGAAAGGAAACCACGATCGGTATGAAGATCTACCAATCGGTGATGAAGCTCTCTACCGCGCAGAGTGTACGAAATCGCAAATCAATCATAGCCAATAAACTGGATGAAATCGCGGAAAAGGCGGGGAAACCAGATGTTTTGGCAGTTGCATGCGGCCATTTGCGTGAAGCTCAGCATTCCGTTGCATTTCGCGAGGGGAGAGTAGGGAGATACATCGCCTTGGACAGCGATCCGTTATCGATCAAGCATGTCCATCAAGCGCTTGGAAAAAAAGGCGTCACCACCTGTGAAGGGAATGTGCTGGATCTGATTCGGGAGCGTGTCAGTTTTGCTTCCTTTGATTTTGTCTATTCAGCAGGACTCTATGATTACCTCGAAGACAAATTGGCAAAACGCTTGACGGAAAAGCTGTTTCGGATGGTAAAGCCAGGGGGAGTGCTGCTCCTTGCGAACTTTCAGCCCGACCATCTGTGCTCTGCCTATATCGAGGCTTGTTGTGATTGGTGGTTGGTGTATCGAAACGAACCAGCCATGAAAGAGCTGCTGCAAGGAATCCCGCAGGAGCAGATCGATCAAATCCGTATATATCCAGATGAAACGGGCTCCATTTACTTTTTGGAAGTCAGACGCAATCGGTTAAAGGATTAATAAGAGCATAGGCGGAAGCGAACGAACTGTGTACGTGCCCAGCACATATATAGATCGTAGCGTTATATGCAAAGGGGCCGATCCTATGCCAGATGAGACACGCAAAGCGAAAACTGCGCTTGCGAAGAAAAAGATGAAGCCAAAACCGGTTGCTTTTCGGAGGAGGTTCACAAATACTACGCAGCCAAAAGTTAATCCGGCTGATCCAGAGACGATTCCCAAATTTATAGACCCTCTTCCGATTCCGCCTGTCGCCAAGCCCGCCTTCCACGATTCCTACTATGAGATTGAAATGAGAGAAGCCAGACATCAGTTTCACAGCTCTTTTCCGTTCACGACAGTCTGGGGCTATGAAGGGATGGTTCCAGGGCCGACTTTTGATGTATCAAAGGATCAACTGATCAGAGTAAAATGGATCAACAATCTCCCGTACAAGCATTTTTTGCCGGTGGACTACACGCTTCACGGAGCGATCGATTCGCCGGAGGTCAGGACAGTGGTTCATCTGCATGGCGCCAATGTCGATTGGGAGAGCGACGGACATCCCGAGGCTTGGTTCACCAGAGATTTTGCACGTACCGGTGCCTTTTTTAAAAGAATGGTCTATGAATATACCAATCATCAGCCGGGGACGACACTCTGGTATCATGACCATGCGATTGGCATTACCAGGCTCAATGTGTATGCTGGCCTGGCAGGTTTTTATTTGATTCGTGACAGCCTCGAGCGCAGATTGAAGCTACCGAGCGGTGACTACGAAATCCCACTCATGATTCAGGATAAAAGCTTCAATGAAGATGGCTCGCTTTTTTATCCGGATCAACCGCCATTTCCGGTGTCTGTCAAACCGTCAGTTGTGCCCGGATTCTTCGGCAATACGATCGTCGTGAACGGGAAAGTATGGCCGCATTTACATGTGGAACCACGAAAATATCGATTCCGGATCGTCAATGCATCCAATCGAAGGGGATATACATTAAGCCTGTCGAATCAGGAAGCGTTCACGCAAATTGGGACTGATGGAGGATTGATGGCAAGTCCAGTGCAGGTGACCTCCATTCGCTTGGAGCCGGCAGAACGAGCGGATCTGATCGTCGATTTTTCTAACATGCAAGGGCAAACGATCACGTTGCAAAACGATGATACAAGTCCTCATCTTAGCGTGGTCATGCAATTTCGGATTGATCTGCCTTTACGAGGGGAAGACCGTTCGCAAATTCCTGAGCGGCTGTATCCGCTTATGGAGTTGCATGAGCATATGGCCCATACGGTCAGGGATTTGACGTTAAGCGCGACCACCGATGATTTCGGCCGACCGATGCTTCTGTTGGGCGAACGGATGTGGCATGATCCTGCAACCGAGAAACCTGCCTATGACAGTGTCGAGATCTGGAACTTGATCAATCTCACTGGGGGCCCGCATCCGATTCATGTGCATTTGGTGCAGTTTCGCATTTTGGAGCGAAGACCGTTCAACATCGAGCGATTCCGAAAGAAAGGGATAATCGAGTATACCGGACCTGCGCAACCTCCGAGGGACTATGAACGAGGGTGGAAGGATACCGTAAGAGCCGAGGCAGGCATGGTGACGAAAATCATCATGCACTTCAAGGAGCATACGGGAAATTACGTCTGGCATTGCCACTTCTTAGAGCATGAAGATCACGATATGATGAGACCGCTAAGAGTGATTACGGATACACATCCCGTGCAGGATAAGCATGCTACGCATACGTAGGAAGCGGGAAAGCCATTCTGGACTGTATGAAACAGGGAGAGTGGCTTTTTCATTTTTAGTCTCGACTCTTTTACGATGATGTGCTATCATGATACCTTGTTAACGTTTTACCACTTTACCATATTAAAATATATCAATTTTGGGAGAGGATCATCATGAGAAAATTTGCATCATTGGGCCTGCTGCTTGCTATGACATTTTCACTGATTGTCGGCTGTTCGAGTGCGAATACTGCTTCTGAGGACAAGCAATTGGTTATCGGGATCGATGACAAATT
>DASQNU010000086.1:0-28264 GCA_035644815.1 Bathyarchaeia archaeon
CCTTTTATATCTGCATATGAAGTAGTCGTTCCCGTAGCGGCTGAAGCCGTGCCTTGTGCAACAAGCTGCAAACCCAAAACAAATGCCAGGCAGCATGTGATGACTGATTGAATCTTCACAACAGCGTCACCTTTCTTCCTATTAGGTAGTTTCCAATATTTCAGCAGATGTTCTGCTTACCTATATATGACGTTTCTCGACGTTATTCGTTTCCTACCAAAAATATGAATGTCTTTTTTTGTAAGAAAAACTTCAATAGAAGCCCTCTCGAAGAAGTTGTCGAGTCCTTCTTTAGAGGAAGTTTTTCATGCTGTATCAGGTTGATTATTCATGACGTTTATCCTTTCTGATACTGTTAGAAAACCACTTTTTCAGCCATCACCGAAAAGTGGTTTCCATCATCTTTATAATTTCTCCGGCTGGAGGGTTTCCACCTGCTTGCGAAGCTCCTCGCCGAATGTATGCAGATTATCAGCTGTGACGAGATAGCGCTCGGCAGCCATACAATCGATCATATACTCATTGATCTCCATCGAGTGGTGAGCCAGATCCTTATAATTATTCAGATTGAAGGTGATGGTGCTTTCTTGCTGAAAATCAAAAATACGCACTTGCTGCAACGATCCGACTTGCTCATATAAATAGGTTTTAGCGGCGAGCTCATTATCAAACAGAACTTTCCCTTTTTCATAGAAGAAACGGTGCTGCAATATCGAGTATGGCGGGTAGAATAACGTGAATTGAATCTCCGGATGGGCTTTGATCAACGAAATCAGATTGTGGTCCAGATTATGCTGGATGTTGGCAAACTCATATTCGCTCGAGGTGACCGGCTGGCTTTGCTTCACCTTGTCCCATTCCTTCATCACCAGCTCCTTGCTAAATGAATAGTTTGTCCACGTGTTCAGCAAGTTGAGATCCTGACGCGGCTGTTCATAAAGTCCCATTCTGCTCCCTACAATTTTCAAAGAATCCACGGTCGTATCCACATTCAGCAAATAGCGCCATTCATTCAACGGATTCTTGTCATAGAAATAAAACGGAAATGGGCCATATTCATCACGCACCCGGTCCGGTTCCCCTCGCAGGGCAAAATAGTCTACCCCCCAGATGACATGCTTGACTTTGCCTGTGTCGATCGCCATTTTCGCGATCATATATTGCTCCTTGGCCGTCGCTCCGGACATCGAAAGCTTAAGCGTTTTGCCACCCAGCTTCTTGTCCACAGAAGAAGGCAGGAAATTTTCCGTCATCGAAGTGCCGATGATAATCGTGTCATAGTCATAGTTGCGGGCAAGACCAGGATTCTGATAGCGCTGTTGGGTTGAGAAAGAAGGCGGGTAGTCGGCTTTGCGATAGTATTGCAATGGGTCCACAGCAAAATTGATTCCCATCAAGACGCCCATCAACAGGATGACCAGGGATAATACCGTGATTGACCATCTTTTATGTTGCTTCATACGTCCTCCCTATTAAAACTGGAAATATAAAAATTCGGAAACGCGATTCAATCCATAAATGCCAGCCACGATCAGGACGACTGCAGCAACAACCCATCGCCATTTCGGCTGGAACTCTTTCTCCCATTCGCTGCTGTTTTTCCAAATGGTGACGAACAAGAATGCGAGGAATAGCACAATCAGCTCTTTTCTGCCCCATGGCAAAGCTGGCGTGATCCCACCCGTCAGAAGACCGGTATTCTGCCAATTCACCATCCCTTTCAAGACAACCATGGCTTGCGTAAAGCTCTCTGCTCGGAAAAAGACCCATGCGACCACGACAAACAAAAACGTCAGCAACCGTCCCAAGAGCCAGTGCATGTTAAATCCAAGCTGACGCCAGAAATGGTTGACCACCAGGGCGGCCCCATGCATAAATCCCCATACCACAAACGTCCAAGCCGCCCCGTGCCACAATCCGCCCAGCACCATCGTGATCATTAGATTGAGGTGGCGGCGAAACTCGCCCTTCCGATTTCCTCCCAAGGCGATATACAAGTAATCGCGTAAGAACCGAGACAAGGTCATATGCCAACGACGCCAGAAATCGATAATCGAATTCGATTTGTAGGGGGAGTCAAAATTTTGCGGCAAGCGGATGTTGAACAACAGCGCAATCCCCAACGCCATGTCGGTATACCCTGAAAAATCAAAATAGAGCTGGAATGTATAGCTCAACGCCGTGGCCCACGCTTCTGTGAATGTCAAGCTGGCCGCTTCAAAGCCAGGGCTTGCCCAGCCCGCAAACGTGTCGGCGATGATTACTTTTTTAAACAAACCGATACCAAACAGCAATAAACCATGCGAGATATTGCGCCAGTTGATCACCTTGGCCCGAAGATTTTCGAACTGCGGCATCATTTCCTTGTGATGCAGAATCGGTCCTGCAATCAAGTGCGGAAAGAAGGTGACAAACAATACATAGTTAATGAAGTTATATTCCTTCGACGATCCGCGATACGTGTCGACCAGATAGGCAATCTGCGTGAAGGTGAAAAAGCTGATCCCCAGCGGCAGCACCAGATGCAGAAAGGCAAACTTCGTATCCAATAGAAAATTGAGATTCCCCAGAAAGAAATCGGCATATTTGTAGTAGCCCAAAAACAGCAGATTGGCTGTAATGCTCAAGATGAGCAGGACTTTTTTTCGAATGACCCGTTCAAGGGTTCCTTTGGCCAGCATGGTGCCGACTGTATAGTTGAACAAGATGCTCCCCATCATCAACGGGAGATTGGCAATATTCCACCAGCTGTAGAAAAACAGCGATGCTAGTGCCAGCCAGGCAATCCCCACTTTGGTCAAGCGGAAGCGATTCAATAGAAAATAGACAGCAAACGTGATTGGCAAATACAAAAAGATAAACTCGTACGAATTAAACAGCAAGGTGGCCAACTCATCCTTTCCTGAGTAATTTCAATGACCCGCAGTAACTATACCTTTTCTAGCAGAATGACGTCAATATGACTGAAGAAAGAGAACCAGCCCGCGCGGCACCAGACCACGGGGCTGTTTTGATTTTAAATAGAAACGATATGATGGGCAGGTCCCGGAGGAAACGGGGTGGCTACCAGCCGGTCAATCAGCTCGGGACCATATTTGTTGGCATACAGGAAATAGGAGTACACTCTTTCCTGCCACCTTCCCTCCGGCAAAAGCGCTTGCTCTACACGCTGCATTCTGGTTAGCGTAACTTCGTGGCGATTACGCAGTGACTGCTCGACTTTCTGCTGAAGAAAATCGACTTGCTCGAGCAAACGAGCCGCATTTTTTTCCGCAAGCTCCTCCAGACCTGGGTCAAACGATACCACTTCTTGCACAAGCGGTTGATACTGACGCAGTAATTCCTCCCTCGTCTCGGCAAAACGAGTAAGCAGCTGCTCTGCCTGAGCGTCTGTCTTGATCTGCTTCAGCCAGGCTTCCTTCCAATCGGCAAATCCGTACAACACTTGTGTTACCGGCAAATCGAGCTGCTGCAGATGTCTGTTAATCGATCCTTCCACCAACGTAAGCGACATCCGGGGCAAAACGATCGGCATCTGGTAACCGAAGTGAGCAAATACGTGATGAAAATAGGCCCAATAAGCGACTTCCCCCGGTCCCCCAATGAAAGCGAATGTGGGAAACAAGTGCTCCTGCATGAGGGGACGAGTCACGACATTGGCACTGAATCTCGTCGGATCGTTTTCGAGCAGGGTCAGCAATTGTTCTCGACTATATTGATATCGGCCATCCTTCGTCATGAATTGATCCTGCTTGCGTTCCAGCAGCAATCGCTGCCCTTCTTCATAGATAAAGACATGCGCCTGATTTTCTTCTAGCGCAAGCTGTGGCTGATAACCGTTTTGTTTGATCTGTTCATCTGCACGCAAAAGCAGGCTGACTAGCTCCTCATTTTGCTGGATGATCTGCTGAAAAACCGGTCGCTCAAGTTCCCGCACAAAAGGCAGAGACGATTCAACAAACACCAATCCATGCTTGCCAAATAAGCTGACCATGATCTTCGCAAACCAGTCGGCTACATTGCCGGAAGCTGCTGCCGTCTCTTCCGCCAACCGACGCAGCCCAGCTGTATGCTCCGTCTCCATCATGTTATCAAAGAACGATGCGAGAAAAGCACTGCTCGCACCGAAATCCACTGGCATCATACTCGCGGAAGTCTTGCCTGTCTTCGCAAGATCCAACCGTAATTTTTTCAGTCCTTCGCCCGCCGGTAGATAGAGATGGTTGATCTCTTCCCAATCGTGATCTTCACCTGCAATCCAAAAGACCGGGACAACCGGGACTCCATGCTCCTGCTCTAATTGTTTGGCTGCCTGGATGAGATGAATGGCTTTATGTATGGTATAGAGCGGGCCGGTTAATACCCCTGCTTGCTGACCCGCAATCACGACGACCGCATTTTCCTGACGGAGGCTTTCAATGCGCGCCAACGCAACCGGATGATTGCCTATGGCTCGGTTATAAGCATGCAACCCATCCGCCAGCTGTTTCCGATGCGGAATCGGGCGTTGCTGCAAGTACGACAGCCGAGCTTGATAAGAAGCCTTTTCGTAAGGCTTATATGGGAAGAACGTCTGCATTCCCATCTTTTGGTTTACGTAATCATCGACCAACTGATTGGCAGACGGGAATTGTGCGTTCAAAATATTCATGTGCAGTTCCTTCTTTCCTGACGATTCTTTGCAAATTATATCATGTGTTTGCCTCCCAAAAAATAAGACAACCCACCGTAATGGGTTGCCCTACACTTTTTTTCCATTTTTACAGTTGCGGCGGGGTTAATGCCCAGATCAAAACAGCTTCTCCATCGTCAGCGTTTTCCACCACATGGCTTTGCGCACTAGCGAAGTACAAGCTGTCCCCCGCATACAAATGATGAACCTCGTCACCCACACGTACCACTACACTTCCTTGGTTTACGACGATACATTCCTCGCCGTCCTGCTGGATGAATTGATCCACGATGACTTCTCCTGGCTTGAGCCGCACTTCCATCAAGCCGAGCTTGCCCCCTGAGCCTGCTGAAAGCAAGGAATAGGTTCCTGTTGATTCAGGGAAGACCACCTGTCGACGCTGCTCTTTCCGCGTGACATATACGTGCTTCTGATTCACATCCTCAAAGAAGTGGGTAATCGAAGAGTCAAGGGCTCTGGTGATTCTCCACAACGAATCGAGCGATGGTTGCGAGATGCCGCGTTCCACCTGGCTGAGCAAACCTTTGCTCAAGCCTGTTTTATTCGCCATTGTTTCCAGCGTGTAACCTCGTTCTTTACGAATCATCCGGATCTTATTCCCGATCATCTCTATCGGTAGACGCATGCTATCGACCTCTTTTCACCAAAAACTTTTTACTTATACGAAAAGAGCGCTTTCTCTTTTCGGAACTACCCTATGTAGTCAAAGTTGGTTAGCCTAGTTGCATCGTTTTCCATACTCCAGCTGTAAAGAGGCATACGTAAGCAAGACAGAGCACCAAGAAACTGATACGCCATGTGGAAAAACTGATTTTTTTCAATGAGATCTTCCCGCGCACTTTCACCTGTAACCAGCCGAGCAGGAAGAGCAGCCCCACAAACAGCAAGACGATCCACCACCAAGCCGACCACGCACCTGGCCAAATCAGGGAATACTGCGACATGACAGCGTGAATCAACAAAAAATTCGTAATATTCACCGCCCAATTCGCCGCTTGCCGCTTATTGCGTTTCCATAGCATTACCGCAAGATAGATCATGACGAAGCCGATAAATGGAAATGTGGCAAGAATGCCCCATATATAGGACCAACCATCTATCAAAAAAGACATGCTTCGTCACTCCCTTCGACAATCCTTTGTTGCGCTACTCGCTGCCATGCTTACTGCTAAGTCTGTTCATCTGCTCTTTGAGACGAATCACTTGTCGCAACGTTTCATGTCCAGGTGTCGAAATGCCATGCTCTTTTGCCTTTTGGACAAGATATCCGGTGATCGCCTCGATTTCTGTCTGTTTTCCTTGTTGCAAATCTTGTAGCATGGAAGAAGTATTTCGGGAAGTATTTCGGCAAATGGTTAGAATTTCCTGCCAGGTAGTCTCATTAAATTTTTGTCCACAATTGTCAGCTACTACTGTCGCTTCTTCAAATAATTGACGCATCTGTGCAGTAAGCTCCCCGGATTGAACAAGCATGCCGTTTGGCACTTCGTAGATGGCTGTCAATGGGTTAATCAACGCGTTTGCAATTAACTTGTCCCAAAGAATTTTTTCTACGTCATCAACATACTCAGCCGGTATACCCGCGCCGTTTAGGATGGAGAGGACCCGTGCGATGGCAAGTTCTTGCACGTCTTGTTTCTTCCAGGAACCGATTCGCAGCTTGCCTTTACCGGTATGCTCGACTTCTACTGGCGAGATTCTTCGCGCTCCCTCCGTATTGACGGCTACATAGAGAAAATGGTCACGAATGATCTTTGACAGTTGCTCGCCATGTCCCATGCCATTTTGCATCGCAACCAGCATGGATCCAGCGGGAATGGTACGCAAAGCTGGCAGGAGTGCTGGTACATCTGTCTGCTTGACTGTAAGAAGATATAGGTCTGCTTCGGGGAGAGGCTGTGTCGAGGGAATTGCCTCAATATTGGTTTGCAGCTGCTTACCATGTATATCGCGCAAAATTACCCCTTCCGTGCGCAGTGCTTCTGCCTGGGCATCGGTCCTAGTGACAAGTTGTACGTATCGATTCGCCTGCAGCAAGCGTGCAGCGTAGAGCAAGCCAACAGCGCCCCCGCCGATAATGACAATTCGCATGAAAATGCCACCTGTTTCCAGTCTTAGTAATAATTCGTATCAATAGCATACCAAAGTTTCAAATCCGCTTCAATTTAGAAAACTAGGCTTCACCAAGCATTTGACGGAGCTTCATCACACAGAAACAAAGCTCGTTCGACCTGATTGATCAGGCCAAACGAGCTTCTCGGAGTTTTATACGGGGTAGACCGGATGCTTGCGATCAGTGAATATTTGTCGCTTGCTTGCATAGACGCTATAGCGATTAATGAGCTCGCGACGAAGGTCAGATGGCGGTACGATTCCATCAACAATCAGATCAGAAGCCAGCAGATAAAGATCGATATCCTCCTGATATTCCTTCCGTTTCTCCATGATAAATGCTTGACGCTCCTGCGGATCCTCAATGGCTTGAATCTTGTTGCTATAGACGGCGTTAACAGCTGCTTCCGGACCCATTACAGCGATCTGGGCACCTGGCAAGGCCAAGCATGCATCCGGTTCAAAAGCTGGACCCGCCATGGCATACAATCCAGCGCCATAGGCTTTACGGACAATAAGGGAAATTTTCGGTACCGTTGCCTCCGACATCGCTGAAATCATTTTCGCACCATGTCGGATAATGCCTGCGCGTTCCACAGCTGTTCCGATCATGAACCCAGGAACATCCGCGAGGAACAGCAGCGGAATATGATAAGCATCGCACAAATTGATAAAGCGTGCTGCCTTGTCCGCAGAGTCGACGAAAAGGACGCCGCCTTTGACGCGCGGTTGGTTGGCGATAATTCCGACCGGTTTTCCATCCAGACGGGCGATCCCGGTGACCAGCTCCTGTGCGAACAATTTCTTGATTTCGAAGAAGGAGCCTTCATCCACCAACGCATCGATAAAATCATACATGTTGAAAGGCGCATTCTGGTTTTCTGGAACGATCGTGCTGATATCTTTTGCTTGCGGATTCGGTGCCAGTCCTGCTGTCACTGGAGGCTTCTCCGTGTAGTTCGCCGGAAAATAGGAAAGATATTTGCGAGCAGCCTGAATGGCTTCCTCTTCATTGGCCGCGAGCACGTCACCGCAGCCGCTTACCGAGCAGTGCATCCGTGCCCCGCCCAGCTCCTCCAGCGATACTTTTTCCCCGATTACCATCTCTGCCATACGCGGCGAACCTAAATACATGCTGGCATTATGCTCAACCATGATCACGATATCGCAGAATGCAGGAATATAAGCCCCACCAGCAGCAGATGGCCCGAACAGGATGCAGATTTGCGGCACTTTTCCAGACAGCTTCACCTGATTATAAAAGATTCGTCCTGCTCCGCGTCGTCCCGGGAACATCTCCAGCTGATCCGTAATACGGGCACCAGCAGAGTCCACCAAATAAATCAGCGGAACACGCATTTTTTCTGCGGTCTCTTGAATTCGGATGATTTTTTCTACCGTGCGAGATCCCCAGGATCCTGCTTTTACGGTAGAGTCATTAGCCATGACACAGACAGTCTGCCCATTTACCTTGCCTATCGCAGTGACCACACCGTCCGCTGGCAAATCGCCTGCCAGAAAATTGGCGAACAAGCCATCCTCCAGCATGAACTCATCATCGAACAGGAGCTTCAGCCGATCGCGGACAAACAGCTTGTTTTGCTCCTTCAGCTTGGCATGATATTTTTCATCTCCACCTTTTTCCACCTGGGCCATTCGTTCACGCAAAATATCTTCCATTTGATTGCTCATCTTTTTCCTCCTGTTTCTACTCTCCACGGTAATGGGGCTTGCGCTTTTCCTTGAAGGCGGTCAGCCCTTCCATGCGGTCCTTTGTAGGAATGAGTACTTGATATGCATTGCTTTCGATGGCGAGACCCGTTGCCAAATCCACTTCCACTCCATAATCAACAGCGTATTTTGCTTGCGCCAAGGCAAGCGGTGCATTAGCGGCAATGGATTCGGCCAGCTCCCTGCTTACAGTTAGCACCCGATCAGCCGGCGCCACTCTGTTCACCAACCCGATTTGCAAAGCTTCCGCTGCCTTCACTCTTCGCGCGGTTAGAATTAATTCTTTGGCAATCCCTTTTCCCACGAGGCGAGGAAGTCTTTGCGTTCCTCCTGCTCCCGGGATGATGCCCAGCGAGGTTTCAGTCAATCCCATTTCCGCCGTCTCGCACATGACTCGCAAATCGCAAGCAAGAGCAAGCTCGGTCCCCCCGCCCAATGCAAGGCCATTGATCGCAGCGATGACAGGGATCGGCAAACGCTCCAGCTCCGTGAAAGTATCTCGAATGGTACGGATATAATGCTGCACCTGCTGCTCGGTCATTGTTCGGCGTTCCTTCAAGTCCGCACCAGAGCAAAACGCCTTGTCTCCTGCACCTGTAACAATCACGACTCGTACATCACGCTGGATATTCAACGCTGCTAAGTATTCACGCATGGTCTGGAGCGTTTCCAGGTTGAGGCAGTTAAACACCTCGGGTCGTTCGATGGTCATGATGCCGATTAGTCCTTCTTTTTCAAAACGTACGCTCACTTGGATTCTCCTCTCGCGGCACAATGCGCTTGCAGCATTTTCGAAGGGAGTGTCCGTCCCAACTGGCTCTGGATGTATTCCCCCGCTTCCAGCAGCTTATCCAAGTCGACACCTGTACGAACTCCCATACCATCCAGCATATATATCAGATCCTCGGTAGAGATATTCCCGGCTGCGCCCGGTGCATAAGGGCAGCCGCCCAATCCTCCAATCGAGCTGTCAAATATCCGGATTCCTTCATCCAATGCTGCTACGACATTGGCCAGACCCGTACCTCGGGTATCGTGGAAATGAGCGGCTAACCGGTGTGCGGAAAACTCCTTCACCAGCGCCCCGAATTTTTCGTGTACTTGTTTGGGAGTGGCAATGCCGATGGTATCTCCGATAGAGACCTCCTGAATTCCCATGGCAAAGAGGGCTTCCGTCACCCTCAAACTGTTCGCGATCGGAACCTCTCCCTCATACGGGCAGCCAAAAACAGTTGATACATAGCCGCGTACGGAAATCCCGTGCTCAATGGCGGCAGTGACGACTTCCGCCAGCACCGGGTACGTATCGACGATGGATTTATTAATATTTTTTTGGTTATGACTTTCGCTTGCCGACATAAAGACTGCGATTTGTTGCAGGCGTGTCTCCTTGACCCGCTCCAAGCCGCGCAGATTCGGAACCAGCGCGCTATAGCAAACATCCGGACGCTGCTCAATTCCATTCAGCACTTCCACAGCGTCCGCCAGCTGGGGAATCCATTTCGGATTAACGAACGAGCTCGCTTCAATATATCGCAAGCCTGACGCACCCAACTTATTGATCAGTTCGATTTTCACCGCAGTGGGGACAATTTCCTTCTCATTTTGCAATCCGTCCCGCGGCCCCACTTCAACGATCTTGACCTCCATTTGCCTACCTCCCCCCAAATCTAGCGAGCGCTCAGTTGGTCAATATGCGTTTATTCCAATACGAGAACAACGTCCCCTTCATTGACGAAATCCCCAATGTTTACCTTTACTTCTTTCACGGTGCCCGCTGCTTCCGCCTGAAGTGGCACTTCCATTTTCATCGATTCCATCACGATGACGTCTTGACCTGCGCCTACATTGTCTCCTGCGCTTACCAGCACTTGAATCACGGTTCCTGCCATAGTCGCTGTTACTTGTTTCATTTGTGTACACTCCTTCGTTTTCATGGATTTATAGGTTTATTTTATTCGTTTTCGCTGTACGAATTGCGTCGTGTAGACACCTTGCTGAAATTCTTCATCGTGCAGCACTTCTAACAAGAAGGGTAGATTGGTTTTAATCCCGCTGATCTCATACTGCTGCAACGCTTCGATCGCCCGCGCAATGGCCTCCGCTCTTGTATTGCCAGAGACAATCAGCTTGGCAATCATCGGATCATAGAAAGGCGTTACCTGGGTGCCTGCTTCTACAGCATCGTCGATACGCACATGCTCCATTTTTGGCGGAACATAGTCGGCGATGGTGCCTGGCGATGGCAAAAAGGTTACCGGATCTTCTGCGTAGATGCGGCATTCAATCGCGTGCCGCAATGCCTTTACATCTTCCTGCTTTAGCTCCAGGACGGCTCCTGCTGCCACATCCAACTGCATTGACACCAGATCCAATCCCGTCATTTCTTCAGTCACCGGATGTTCCACTTGCAGACGTGTGTTCATCTCCAAGAAGTAGAAGTTCTTTTGATCATCCATGATGAATTCTACGGTTCCTACCCCTGTATAATTGACCGCTTTTGCAGCCTGCACAGCTGCTTGACAGATCTGCTCACGGGTGGTTTGATCCAAGAACGGAGATGGGCTTTCCTCCAACACCTTTTGATGACGACGTTGAATCGAGCATTCCCGTTCCAGCAGATGCAACACATTTCCATGATTGTCTGCCACGATCTGCACTTCAATATGGTGGGGATTCTCCACATACTTCTCTAAGAACATGGTGTCATTTCCAAAGTAGGCTTTGGCTCTGCCACGTGCGGATTGAAAAGCTTGTCGCAGCTCTTCATCATTATGCACGACCTGCATGCCAATTCCGCCGCCGCCTGCACTTGCCTTCAGCATGACGGGATATCCCATCTGCGCTGCTTGACTGATTGCCTCCTCCGCTGTCTCCATTTTTCCTTCAAAACCCGGTACGACCGGAACACCCGCATCACGCATGATTTTCCGTGCGGTCACTTTATCGCCCATATCCGCAATGACTTCTGGCGTGGGCCCGATAAACGTAAGACCCACTTCCAGACAACGCTTGGCAAATGCCGCATTCTCCGAAAGCAATCCGTACCCCGGATGGATAGCATCTGCGCCTGTCTCTTTCGCCGCGGCCAAAATGGCCTCGATGTTCAGATAGCTTTGCGGCACAGGTGGCGGTCCAATATGGATCGCTTCGTCCGCTTCCCTCACGAATGGCATCGACTTGTCAGCTTCCGAGTAGACAGCAACAGTAGAGATCCCTTCCTTGCGACAAGAGCGTATGATTCTGCGGGCGATTTCCCCTCGATTCGCGATCAAAACCTTTCGCATGCCAACTCCCCCTCCGTTTGTAAGAACTTGTAAAGTAAACGCTTTCATAACGATTGAAAAAAATTCCCCTCTTCTGTACTCTATTTTGCCATGTTTCACCTGATTGTTCTAGAAAAAAAATTGAAAAGAGAAAATCTCTGCCTATTCGTGTATAATAAGGTGGAATCGGATTGTTTAGCAATTGCGCGGGAGGAGTGAATGACCTCATGTATGAAGTAAAACGTTTAAGCATCAATTATAAAACACTTGAGGAGTTTCAAAAATTCCGGGAATTTGGCCTGGAAGAGCTTTCGATGAAGGAAGATCTGGAAGCCAATATCGTGGAAAATGACTCCGAATCACCCTTCTACGGCATCTATGATGATAACCTCTTGGTTGCACGTATGAGCCTGTATAAGATTGAAGGTAAATATGATCGCTATTTCCAGCCAGCTCAAGACTACTACGAGCTGTGGAAGCTTGAAGTATTGCCTGACTATCGCGGGAAAGATTACGGTACAGCTCTCGTGAATTATGCGAAAAGCACTGGCTTGCCCATCAAAACCAATTCACGCTGTCGGGCAGATGAATTTTGGCTGAAAATGGATTTCAAGCCCGTTAAGTATAACCCGATGCGGGACCGCGGTGAAAACCCATACGTATGGCTCCCAGAGGGCGTTACCATGCAGGACTAGTAATCGTCTAGTCATACAGACCAAAACAAAAAGAAGCGGAGATCCGCTTCTTTTTTTCTTACTTTTCAACCCGTTCCAAGTTTCCATTCTCATCCATCTTAAAGACAGGCTTGGCGGGCTCCTCTTCCTGCAAAAACACGAGCTTGCGTGCACGTTCCATAATTTGCAACAAGGCCTTGTAGTCCTCGCTCACATCTTGAACCGTTTCTAACTCTTTCTTGATTCTGTCGTTTTCTTCTCTTAATTCTTTTATCTCCATTTCCTTGCTCTGCAACAATTGCTCCAGCTGGTTCAATTTGCGAACCGTCTCTTTTTGGTTGGTGAGCAAACGAATGGCTGTCTCGATTTGCTGTTCCTCATCCAAGTCAGGAATTGAAATCGTTTCCTTGGGCAAGGAAAAGACAGCAGTTTCTTCGGCTGCTTCTGTATCTGCCTGTGCCGTCACTTGCCCGATTCTGCCAAGTTTCTTCAATTGCTGCCGCTGTCCTTTGGCAATCGCAATCGCGGCATCATATCGTTTACGAACGGTACTGTTCCACCGGAATCCGCACGCTGCTGCCGTACGGCCAAGCCGTTGTCCCACCTCTTCAAAGGCTGCTAATTGTGTGCCGCCTTCACGGATGTGTCGGAGTGTAACTTCAGCCAGTACCAAATCGTCGTCTTCAGTCCATGCGTCCTGCCTGGATGCTACCATATTATACGTCCCTCCCGCTTACCTTTAAAAAGGATGATGTAATTCATCCTATGCTTTTCCCTACTCTCATAGAATCGCTTTCTACTAGAAAAAGTATGTCCAAGCAAGCATTTGTTTAAACGAAGCGGGAGGCAAAGGAAATCTACAATCTATTCCTTGCGAAAAAAGCGCTCGATTGCCCCAATATGCTGTTCACTTCCCCAAAGGCCCGCGCATTGCTCAATCTCCAGCCGTATACGCTCTTCCATAGACAAGCCTGTTCGTTTCCAAGCAAGCAGCTTCATATAAGCCGTGATGGATGCCAGAGGCTGTTTGGCGATCTTCGCCGCGAGGGAGAGCGTTTGCACCCGAAGCAGCTCCGCCGGATGGACAAAGTCGATCAACCCATAGGACTGTGCGACTTGGGCCGACACTTTTTCTCCTGTGAGCAGTAGCGTCAAAGCTTTTGCTTCCGGCAAGAGAGAAAGTAGACGACTCCCTCCTCCCCATCCGGTCGTAATATGCATGCCGATCTGTACAAATCCAAGCATCGCTTCTTCACTGGCTACACGGATATGACAAGCCGCGGCAAATTCACAACCGCCTCCTACCGCCGTTCCATTGATCATGGCAATGACGGGTTTGGGGAAATTTGCGATCCTCTGAAGCAGCTCCCCCACTTTGGACAGTAAAGGAAGCGCCTCTTCAAAGCCTCTGGCCGCCCCGAACTGCTCCAAGTCTCCGCCCGATATAAATGTGTGTCCGCTGCCTGTGAACACCACTACTTTTATGGAAGGGTCATGCTCAAGCTGGGCAAGCACCTCGTGGATATCTTGCACCATCTTCATATTGATCGCATTGCGTACATCGGGTCGATTCAAGGTCAGAATCGCGATACCGCCATCTTGTTCGAGTTTGATTGTTTCCATGGCTGCGATCACACTCCCCTCTCCCTGCTATTTTCTTCATTGTAACCAGCCAATAAAAAAGAAAAAAGAGGGGAAGCCCCCCTCTCATATGATTGTATTCACGTGTTGCTAGATTTATGAGGTTTAGAAAAACTCAGCACCGCCAAGCCATTGGCGAAGCCCTAGTCGCAATTATGTCGATGGGAATTTTATGAATTCGTATCGACTAAAAAATTTTTCATTGCATCAGAATTGTAGCCAATGATGACATTTTCTCCATCTGTTAATATCGGGCGTTTCAATAACCGCGGATCATCACTCAACATTTCCAAAAGCTCGCTGACGGTCATGTCGTTGATATCAACATCGAGGCTTTTAAAGGTTTGGCTACGACGGGATAAAATCTCATCTGCGCCGCTTGTCGTCTTTTTCATGATATCCATCAGTTCGTCTGAAGAAGGCGGGTTGCGGAAAAGATGGCGCTCTTCATAGGAAATCCCATTTTCTTGCAGCCATGCTTTCGCCTTACGACAGGACGTACAGCTCGGATATGTAAAAAAAGTGACTTTGCGTGTGGTGTTTGGTACTGCCATATTCATAACCCCTCCCAATCCAAAAAGGAATGTATCTATACTTTTGTAAGGAATGTTCCTGATGATTGCATTATAAATTCAGTATTAACACTATGTCAATAGTGTAAAATATAAAAACCATGTTAAGCTTGTTAAACTGCATGATTCCACACTCTGTTCTTAACATCTTCGACAAAATCGGCTACACTAGAATTGAAGCTATAGTGAAAGGGGGAAACACACGTGGGACATGATGCCCAAAAGCTGACGAGCGCATTGGCAGATCCGACTCGTTTTGCCATTTACCAATATGTTGCCGATAGCAAAAATCCGCTTTCCGTCCAAGAGCTCGCCGACCATTTTAGCATCCACCCCAATGTTGCCCGATTGCACTTGGCTAAATTGGAAGATGTCGATCTGATCAAATCCTTCTCGGACAAAACAGGAAAAGGCGGCCGACCAAGCCGACTGTATGCCTTGTCTGACCAGGTAATCAGTTTACAATTCCCCCCGCGGGACTACCAATTGCTGGCTGATATGGCCATTGAAAGCTTGCTTACCTTTGGAGAAGCAGGCGAGCAGGCATTGGTCAAAATGGGTTACCGCATGGGACAGGAAATGGCTAAACGCGCGATGTCACAATATCCGATTCACCTTGACAGCGACTCTACAGAAACGGTCCTGGAGCATATACACCGTCTGGTCATTGCCCAAGGCTTGAAGCCTGACATTGAATCGGTGAATGAAAACATGATTCGTTTTCGTGTATATAATTGTACGTTTTCTGAAACAGCCAAGCGTTTTCCGAACAGTGTATGCAAAATGCACAATGCCATGCTGACGGGAATATTTGAAGCGTTCTTTGGAGAAATTGAATTACAGGAAGAAAGCTCGATGATCACAGGTTGCAATGCTTGCAGCTATACGATGATTCGTTTGCAAAAACAATCCGTCCAGGGGTAGGTGTGTCATAAATCCGTCATACCTTCCCGTTTACACGATTGTCCCTCTCCGATATAATGGGATAGGAATCTTGTAGAAAATCTTACCTGCATTGCGAAAAGGGGGTATACAGATGGATCGCATGTACCGCGTTCTTGGCTTCTGGACCTTGGTGATTGCCCTCATGTCTTTCTGGGGCGGTCTTTATCCAATGGCACTCATCTTCTTTGCCTTGACTGCATTCTTTGTGGCGCTGAGCTACATGAGCCTGTCGGAACGAGCATATCTGAATATCTTTTTTGGATTCATGTTCTTCTCCTTCGTTGGCTTTACCTACTACACCTTCTTCGTGATGCCAGTAGGTCCTCAAGAGCATTCGCTTTTGCTCTCCATTCTGTAATCAAAAAAAAGATGCTCGCATGCGGGCATCTTTTTTTATGTCCAATTTTCTTTTTGCAGCATGCGAAGCGGCAGGTCTGTCGGCACTTCCTTTGCCTGAACCAGCACACGAAAGACTTGCCCCATTCCATCCGGCGCGATCAGCTGACGAATGGCTCGATTCCGTTTCATCGCCTCGCTGGAGAAGGGATCTCGATCCTGATGATTTTGGAGGCGCTGCAGGATCCCGTGGCGCAGCAGAAATTGATCTTGACGCAGATAAGCTAACGAAGTAAGCCCAGCTGCTTCCCCCCACCGTTGCAAAGCGGAAAAGTTAACATGGGCGGTCATATCCTGTTCGCCTACATGGATAAATGGGTTATCGTGGGCTTGATGGCGATAATAGCACATCAATGTCCCCCCCTTGCGAGCAGGATGATACAACTGTGCTTCCTCGTCACCGTAATCAATGGTGATCACGTATCCGCGCTTAAGCATGCTTCCGACCGCAGCAATCGCCTGTTTCATCCCCGCGTTCAATTCCACTCGAGCCCCTGCCAAGACAGGCGGTTCCTTTTCCTGAAGCATTCGCTTTGCTGGATCAGTCAGTTCTTGCAGGTACTTCTCCTTAAAGCTTTGCTCCTGCTCATCCCAGGTCACCCCGATTTCCCGCCAGCCTTCCGCCCCTTTTTCCAGCAGATGAACGGGGTATGCATCCAGCCATTCGTTAGAGAAGATGACCCCCTCTATTTGCATGTGCTCCGCCGCTTCCTCAATGGAAGAAATCCATTGCTTCGGTACCGACTCATGGGCGATAGCCTGCTCTTGCAAGAGACGGTGATAAGGGCTTGTTTCCACCATGATCACTTGAAGCTTTTCATAATAAGCAGGTGATGTGCAACGGATATGCTCCAGCATGTGTTTCATCAAGTACCCCGTACCTCCACCCACTTCGACTAATGTCGGCTCCTCTATCCCGGATTTTTCCCACAGCTCCAGAATCGAATCAGCCAGTGTCTGTGCAAAGACGGGATGTACGGCGGCACTGGTATAAAAATCGCCCTCTTTTCCAACTTTCACCCGCTCAGAGGTATAGTAGCCCCACTGTGGATGATATAAGGCGAGCTCCATGTATGTTACAAACGGTATCGCCTTCTCTTCATTTTGCATCATTTTTTCGCGAAGGTAGTCAATTAGCGACATGCATCATATACTCCTAACAGGAAATTCTTTTCTTATCCCACTGCTTGGCAAATCACGGTATAATAGGTGAATATGAACAACGGAATTGTATCATGAAAGTGAAATGGCAGACAATCACAGGTGTCACGCTGTCTGTTGCATGCCTATGACCACTGCCGAAAAGGTGAATGTATGCGAAGAATGTTTATCATTATGCTTGTTTTTCTCCTCAGCCTCTCATCGGTCTCATCGGTGGTTGTCGCTGCAGAACCTCCTTTGCCTTTAGAGGAACTCATTCTCCAGCAGCATCTGACGCAAAAAGAGCTGGAACGAAGCTTGTCTCTGCTACAAGCTGAGGAAAAAACACTTCAGACTGAAATTGCACAGCTTACCCTCGATATGGGCAAGCAGGCATCCGTCATCGCAGCAATGCGCAAGCACGCCGGTGAGGTCGCCAAAGCCTACTACATGGGTGAGCGTGTCTCTCTGATGTCCTTATTGTTTGATACCGAAAATTTCAATGATTTTCTCTTGTTGTATGAGTTTTTACAATTGCTGTACGAACGCGACATCAACACGTTGGAGCGTTTTCAACAAGAAAGAGCCAAGCTCGGACAGATGCAGACCACCAAGCAAAGTCGTTTGGCCCGCGTGACAGAGCTGCGCAAGCATTTTGAATCACAGCTGCAGCAGTTGCTGATTGTTCAAGCGGAGAAGGAACGCAATCTGAACAAACTGAGTAATCCTGCAAGCGTCGAGACGCTGATGGATCATCTGATTGTGGATTGGCGTGAACGCGGTCTTCCCGCCTTCAATACGTTCTTCAGTGAGCTGGCCGCCGCCATGTTTCAGGTGCAAGAGCTGGCAACACCTGAACGGATTTCTTCCGAGGACCTGTTTTCTCATACTCTGACCATCAGCGAAGAGGACTTTAATCAGTTCCTGATGTCCAAAAACGATCTGTTCAAGCAATCCCGCTTCACTTTTGACAATGATCAATTGATCGTGGAAGGCTCCTATGATCAGATGAATCTACGGATCGAGGGCAATTATGAATATGTTTCACCCAAAGAACTAAAATTCCATATAACCAAGCTTACCTTTGACGGCTTTGAACTGCCGCAGACTACGATTACAGAGATGGAAAAAAAATATGATCTCGGTTTCTATCCGTCCGTGATTTCCCCCAACGTCCAGGTTCAAAGCATTCGGCTTGCCGACCAGGCATTGACTCTAAAGCTGAAGCTGAACTTCCCCTTCGGATTCGGCAAAAAAAAAACCGGCTGATGCCCTCAGCCGGTTTTTTTCTGCCCCGAAAAGCTCGAGACATGTTTGATCATTTCCTGATAGATTCGCTGCATGTGCCGATATGTTTCGGCGTTGATTTGCGGATCACGCGGCGCATTCGCCTGCAAGGTTTGCGGGAGCGGATAGATCACATAGTTGCGCTTCCCCGCTTTGCGATAGTAATGAACATAAGTCGGAATGATTTCGGACTGTTTGATAATGGTTTTTCCATCGGTTTGCTTGCGAATATCCAGCTTGAGGATTGCACCTACATCTTTGTAGTCACGCCGCTGTGCAGAGATGAAATTGCCCAGTGAATAGGCAACGAATCCCGTGCGCTTGCTCCCATCCGCCATGGTCACGGTTCTCCACTCATACGGCTGTACCACGTGAGGATGATGACCAATGATCAAGTCAGCTCCTGCCTGAATGCTAACATCGGCCATATTTTTTTGGAATTGGCTCGGCATGCGCTGATATTCATTCCCGAAATGGAGAGCGACTGCTACTAGGTCGGCCCCCATCAATTTCGCGCGGGTGACATCCTGTTTAATCAAGGCAGGCTGGATTACATTGACCAGATAAGGTTTTCCCTTCGGAATTGGGATGCCATTCGTCCCATACGTATAAGAGAGCAGCGCCAGCTTAATCCCGTTTTTCTCCAGGATTAACGGCTGGTTTCGTTCCTCCGCTGAGCGGAATGTCCCTGTATGCGGCAAGCCTGCTTGATCGAGATGAGCGATTGTCACCAACACTCCCGCCTCACGTCTATCCAAAGAATGATTATTGGCAGTGGTCACCGCTGAGAAGCCAACTTGTTTAAGCACCGTGGCCAGTGACTCCGGCGAGTTAAACTGGGGATAACCGGTATAGCGGCTTTTGCTTCCGGCAAGTGTCGTTTCCAAATTACCCAAAACCAAATCCCCTTGCTTCAATACTGGCGCCACTTTTGCAAAAAACGGTGCAAAGTCATACACCTTCTTTTTCGGATCCCATGCCGCTTCGAGCTGTTCCTGATGAACCATAATATCCCCTACCGCTAACAGGGTCAGTTGTTTCTCCTCCTGTTTCTCCTGCGCCACAGGCAAAAGCGGCTGCTGACTGACCGGCTGGGTGCTGACAACCTTCATTGTCACCTGAGGTGAAGGCGGCTCCGGCTGCATGAAAGCCTTTTGTGAACAGCCGAGCAAGCTGCTTGCCAACCCTAGGGCCAACAATGACAAGGCGTAACGTTTCATGAATCAATCCCCTTACTTTTTTTTACAACAACACTTCTTTTTCTACATGATTCGTGTTGTTTCCTGCCCCATCCATGAAACCATAGCGTGAAAAAAAGCACAACAATATGGCTTTCGTGCTTTTTCTCCAGTTACCGAAGCATCCCGGTAACATACGGGTTATACGTTTTTTCCATATCAATCGTGGTCGCAGGTCCATGTCCAGGGTAGACAATTGTATCGTCGTCCAGCTCGAACAGTTTGTCCTGAATGCTGATCATCAGTGTTTCATAATCTCCGCCAGGCAAATCTGTCCGTCCGATGGAGCGCGCAAACAAGGCATCGCCGCCAATACAATGCTTGTCGATGACAAAAGAACAACTTCCTGGTGAATGACCCGGGGTGTGAAGAACTCGAATGTCCAATCCTGCCAGAGAGAGTGTTTGCCCATCATGGAGCTCGTGCTCTGCTGGTTCACAGACGATCGGGGCAGTCAAGCCAAAGCGAGCACTGCCGTTCAACTGCGGATCACTTAACCAGCTTTGTTCCAATGGATGGATGTACACCGGTGCTTTCGTCAGCTTCCGTACCGCGTTGAGTCCGCCGATATGATCAAGATGGGCATGTGTCAGCAGGATGGCTACTACCTTCTTTCCTTCTAGTGTCGCCAGCAGCTTTTGCGGCTCAAAAGTCGGGTCGACGACAATGTGCTCTCCGGTTTCCTCATTGGTAAGCAAGTATGAATTGGTCTCAAATGGGCCAGAGGTAAAGCTCTTGATCGTTAGGGACATGCTAATCTCCTCGCTTTTCGCTATAATAAGCATACAATAAAGATCTTTCAGGGGGTGGAAACATGGAACTGGAACGTATGTACGGTGTTGAAATGGAAGCACCTGCGGGCAAATTGCCGGGATTTTACGCACAGGTCGTTCATAAAATCGGTGAACAGGTTGCGGTTTTTGACCGGGTGCAACAAATGCTCATCGTAAAAACAGAAGAAGAACGTGAACAGCTCCTCACCATTTTGGGCAAACATCAAATGGCAGGAGAATCATTGGATTTGTGGCGGCTGCCAGAGGGATTTGCAGAAACGCCCGACAGCGATTATGGATTTCTCGGCTTATCCGGAAATGCTTACCTGCTGGCAGATCTCGTCACCTTTTTTCAGTTTACCGAGCCGACCAGCTCCTCGCAAGAGCAATGGGCAGCTTTGGAGCAAATGAAAGAGCATATTTTGTTGCAAATTCCCGTCGAAAACGCCAACACCCCTTTGTATGCCGTAGACCGGAATCTGTCGGATTTGATCGAGGGGATTGCTCGCGCTTACACCACACAAGTCACATGGATCGCAGAGTAAGAAAGAAATGAACCCCATCTTGTCGTAATGACAGATGGGGTTCACGCGCATCTACTGCACAGGGTCAAAGCGATAGCCAATCACTTTGCCTTCGTGTATGCTAAACAACGCTTGATACTTGCTTCCTTTATAAATCCATTCATTTCCTTCCGAAGTCGGAGCGCCATAGAGCTGCTTTAGCTCCTCCACCGTTCCATACATAGGAAAGCCGCGGTTCGTGGCAAACTGTTTTCCTGCTTCTGCCGGAACGCTGCCCATGATGATGCTTTCGACGACACCTGCTCGCACTTTCATCATGAGCTGGGCTTTATCAATCAGGATCATTCCCATGCTGACCGTGCCCTCTCCATTGGCCAATTGCTCGACCGTCATGCTTTGTCTGGTCTCAGCATCCATAAATTCATAGTGAGTCGGTTTCAACACCTGCATCGCTTCGGCAATCCCCTGACCCAGATAGATACCTCTCATGCCGTATTCCTTCGCGTTTTCAGCATCAAAGCTGGCGGACAAGCCATTTTCATTGGTCGCGGACTCTCCCCCACTGCAGCCGGCTGCCAGGAGCAGCAGCACCACCATGAGACAGAAAGCCCATGTAAGTTTGTGTCTCTTCATTTCCTGACTCCTTTACCCTCTGACGGACTTTGCATCTTTAATACCGCTATCTTATACCAGCAGAGGACGAGTCGGCAAGGCTATCGCTTCCGGCCGCTTACCTTTTGCCGCGGTTTGGGCATGGATGGATTTTGCTCCATATTTGATCGCAATCCCTCGAGAATTTTCAGGAGCGAATGAAACAGTGGTGAAGCAAATACAGCAACGATCCCCCAGACCCAAATGCCCGCGTTCCATGGATCGGCCACATAGACTTCTTCTTTCCCCATGAGAATCAAGGCCGGGTCAAGGCCAAGTATCCCGAAGATAAAGCCTGCGGATAAAACCGAGATTAGCAGGTTTAGAAACTTTTTATAATGAGCAAGACGCCCCGCCATATTATGATCTTCCATGCAATCCTCTTCCGCGACATAATCGGTCCCCAGAAAAGGCACGACTGATTTGCATGCTTCCGTAATACCCGCTGCCGCGCTCGATACTGCGGTGACATATATGAGAAATGAAATCGATGAATTCAGATCCACCATACAAGCTCCCCTCCTCCCATTTCATATCTATGAGGAGTTTCAATGGACATTCTTGGTTTGTGCAAACATTGTGGTGGGGGAAGGGAAGAACGAGCGGAGCTCCGTACTTGCCACACCCGCAAGGGGGTGTAAACTGTCCGGTTCCGCTCGTAAAAACGGTACGTCACCCAAAAGTTTCGAGGAAGCTATTCATACGTAGAAGGTTGCGTGACAAGCGTGTACCGTTTTTACAAGCTCCACCTCGGCAGGTGTGACAAAAACTCCGCCCGCCCGTTCTTCCCTTCCTCACGCAACGATTGTTTATATCCAGACTGTAAAAAGGAAGATATGATGAATTCGCTTTCTAAATGATGGATTCGGATTGTCATGGAGAACGAGTGGCTTTCTTCTTTTTTGCTTTCTAGAATTTTTCTGTTAAAAAGCTGTGGCCACGCTGGTGAGCATGTTCCCAAACGGAGCGCCTGCGAAGCCCTACCCAGCGGAGCAGTGAATCGCGGGAAAAAGGGGTGCAAACTTGGCTATGCTGCGAAGCGTTTACCACTTTTTGCACACCCCCGCGATTCGCTGCGGAGCGGACAGTCCCCACCCTCAGTGGGGCGAAGAATGAAGCGCAGTTTGGGAACATGCTCACCCCGCACAGCCGGGAAGCACCACAAAAAGAAAAAACCGCTCCCAAATGGAAGCGGTCTTTCATCGAGCACCAATGTTTTGGGGTACTAACGGAAATCCTCTTTGGCACATCTCCTCCAATATAGAGTCGATCCTTAAAGAGTACCGGTTCCACCAATTCGACTAATGTCGGACGTGATCATCTGGATCCACGCTGTTTCGCCTCCTGAAAAGGCAAATCGTTGTTGACCTTGATCACTGGGCTCGATGATAGTATTATGATCCGGCTCGAGAAATCTTATTCACACGTTCGTTACAACAAATCTGCAGCCAACTGGGCCAGAATGCTGCGTTCGCCTTTTTCCAGACGGATATGCCCAGCCAGCTTCTGATCCTTGAACATCTCCACCACATAGGTTAGCCCGTTGTTGCTTTCATCCAGATACGGATGGTCAATTTGCTCGGGGTCGCCCATCAGGACGATTTTAGATCCTTCCCCGACCCGCGTTAAAATGGTTTTGACTTCATGCTTGGTCAGATTTTGCGCCTCGTCGATGATGATAAACTGTCCTGGAATGGAACGCCCGCGGATATAGGTCAAGGCTTCTACCTGCAAGCTGCCCATCCCCGCCAGTATTTTGTCCAAGTCACCTGGGCGCTTTGTGTTAAACAAATATTCGAGATTATCATAAATCGGCTGCATCCAAGGCCGTAATTTTTCCTCTTTTTCCCCTGGTAAAAAGCCGATGTCTTTGCCAAGTGGAACAATCGGGCGAGCCACGAGCAGCTTTTTGTATTTTTGCAAATCTTCAATCTGCAATAATCCGGCCGCCAGTGCCAGCAGCGTTTTCCCCGTCCCCGCCTTTCCTGTCATTGTGACCAGTGGGATGTCATCGCGCAGCAGCAGCTCAGTGGCCATGCGCTGTTGCACATTCCGCGCCTTGATTCCCCAGATCGGATCTTCATCAATCGTCAGCATCTCTAACGTTTTCCCTTCACTGTCCACTTTTCCAATTGCCGAAACGGACTGGTTATATTCATCTTTCATCACTAAAAACTGATGGGGATGAAATTGAAATTTCGGGAACCATTGAGCGAGAGAGAGTCTTCGCTGGGCATAATATTGCTGGATGATTTCCGAAGCCACCAGCATTTTTAAATATCCTGGATAGATGCTGGAGTACTCCCGAACCACTCGATCCGATAAAAAATCTTCCGCTGTCAGCCCCAAGGCATCCGCCTTCACCCGCATCAGCGCGTCTTTGCTTACCAGAATAACCGGTCTGGCATTGGCGGAAAGATTTTCTTCATCTTGCAAATTCAACGCGACCGCGAGTATCCGATTATCGTTGGTCATTTCATGAAAATGGGTTTGCAGCTTGGTTAGTGTGGAGTGGTTCAATTCCACTCGCAGCACCCCACCGGTTTCCAACGTAATCCCTTGATGCAAGCGGGCGTTTACACGAAAGCTATCCAAAAGCCGTGATACATAGCGAGCATTCCTCCCGATCTCGTCCATGTAACGTTTTTTGGAGTCAATCTCTTCCAGCACTACCGCTGGGATGACGATTTCATTATCCTGGAATGAAAAAATCGCCATTGGATCTTGCAGGAGTACGTTTGTGTCAAGTACGTAGATTTTTTTCAAAATCTCGCCTCCTATTTCCCGTCTCGTATAATTTATGCAAAGAATAGAGGGTTGCTTTTGTTTGCCGCAGGGCGATTTACTAATGTGTATGTCAGCCATGCCCTACTTAGACGAACACATAGACGGGTATGAAAACCAGCGAGCCGGAAAACACTACAAGTACTTGGTGCGCGCCAGCTTGCTTTCCATTTTCACTTAGGGAAACTCAAGTCAATATCCAGAAAGGGGTTTATCTCGTGAAACCGTTTTTGGCACTGTTAACCGTTTGCCTGCTGCTGTCAGCCTGCAATACAGCGAATGAACCTCCAGCCAACCAAGCAGCGCCGCAGCCCAACCAAAAAGAACAACGTACGCAGCGAGTGCAACAGACCGCGCCAGCACCGAAATACAATCAGTCCCCGCAGGCTAAGGCGGAACGTTTGGTGCAGCTGGCCACTCGCGTTAAAAACGTGAATGATGCGACAGCCGTTGTCATTGGGCGCTGGGCGGTAGTCGGGATTGACGTGAATGCTAAACTGGATCGGCCCGAGGTCGGCGTCATCAAATACACGGTCGCTGAAGCGTTGAAGGAAGATCCACAGGGGGCCACCGCTCTCGTCACGGCAGATCCTGATATCGTCCAACGCTTGCGTGAAATGGCGGCTGACATACGGAATGGCCGTCCTGTTACTGGATTCGTGGAGGAACTCGCTGATATCGCAGGGCGTCTCATACCGCAAGCTCCTCGTGATGTTGAGGTACGGGAACGGCCCACTACCCGAGAAAATGAGCAAAAAATGAACAAATCGTCTAAATCGCAGCCGGAAGGAAACAAGAAAATACCTGTGAATAAAGGCGAAAAACCCCCAAAGGAGTAAAACTCCTTTCGGGGGTTTCCTTATGATGAGGGGATTAGCGGTTTGCCAAGCATTTCGTTGCCGCACTGGCCAACGCCTGGTCCAAATCTGCGATCAGATCTTCCACATCTTCCAATCCAACCGACAAGCGAATCAGACCATCTGTAATTCCCCTCTGCAGTCGTTCCTCTGCCGGCATCGCAGCGTGAGACATCATGACCGGGTACGACAAAATGCTCTCTACCGCTCCAAGGCTAACCGCAACGATTGGCAATCGTACAGCGTCGAATAGCGCTTTCGCCATATCCCGATTGCCTACATCAAAAGAAAGTACGGCTCCATGTCCGCTGGCCTGTTGCGCTTGCAGCTCGTGCCCTTCATGAGTAGCCAGACCTGTGTAGTAAACGCGCTGCACATGCTGGTGACGATTCAGCCAAGCTGCAATCTTCCCTGCGCTCTCGGTGCTAACATCCAGCCTGCTTTTTAAGGTTTTTAATCCGCGCATGACCAGCCAACAGTCCTGAACACCGAGCACCGCCCCCATTCCATTCTGGATCAGGTACAGCTGATTCCCGAGCTCCTCATCGTTAGTGACAACCAACCCTGCGACCACATCGCTATGTCCGCCAATGAATTTCGTCGCGCTATGGATCACAATATCTGCCCCTAAAGCAAGCGGCCGCTGGTAATACGGGGTGAGAAAGGTATTGTCCACAATCGTCAGTAATTGATGAGCTTTGGCCAAACGGCAAACCGCTGCCAGATCGGTCACCTTTAATGTCGGATTGGAGGGGGTCTCGACAAAAATGGCTTTGGTCTGTGGACGAATGGCTGCTTCAATCTGCTCAAGCTTAGTCGTGTCGACAAAGCTGACCTCAATCCCCAATCGGGAAAGAATTTTGGTCAAAAAGCGATACGTCCCGCCGTACACATCCTCCGGTACAATCAGGTGATCCCCTGTGGAGAAAAGCATGAACACACCGGAAATCGCTGCCATACCGGATGCGAACGCAAAGCCCCGAGTCCCGCCCTCCAACACAGCGATCGCTTCCTCCAGCGCCTGCCTTGTCGGATTTCCCGAACGTCCATAGTCATACACGCCCGGTTGGTCAAGATCGAACTGATGAAAAGTCGATGCCTGATAGATGGGAATCGAAGAAGCGCCTGTGAACGGATCAATCCCGCTTCGGCCATGCAGCAGTTTGGTGGCAAAGTTCATGATTAACAACACCCTCCTGTCTTCACAGCTTCTTCTAACGCATACCCTAAGTCCGCAATGAGGTCATCCGCATACTCGATCCCCACCGACAGACGGATGAGTCGATCGCATACGCCCACTTTTTCTCGGATTTCTACTGGAATGTCCGCATGCGTCTGGGTAGCCGGATATGTACACAATGACTCGACGCCCCCAAGACTTTCCGCAAAAGAGATGACACGTAAATGCTGCAGGAAAGGTCCTACCAGCTTTGCGTCACGAATACGGAAAGAAACCATTCCGCTAAAGCCCGTAGCCTGTTTTTTATGGACCTCATGATCGGGATGATCCGTCAGGCCGGGATAAAACACCTCGGACACGGCATCATGTTCTTTCAGGAAACGCGCGACTCGAAACGCATTTTCTTCATGTCGTTCCATCCGCAGGGCCAGCGTCTTCATTCCCCTGATCAATAGCCAGCAGTCCTGTGGTCCAAGCACAGCTCCGATTGAATTGTGCAGATATTTCACCTGTTCTGACAACTCTTTTCCTTTTGTGACAATCAGACCTGCCAGCACATCGTTGTGCCCGCCCAGATACTTGGTCGCGCTGTGAAAGACGATATCGGCACCAAGCTCCAGCGGCCTTTGACAGTATGGAGTCATGAAAGTATTGTCTACGATCGTCAGTAATTGGTTCTCCCGAGCAATTTCAACCATCGCCGCTATATCCGTTACCTGCATCAAAGGATTCGTCGGGGTCTCCACAAAAATGGCTTTTGTTTCTGGACGAACCGCTTCTCTCACCTGCTCCGTGTCACGTACATCCACATAGCTGAAGCTGAGGCCATAGCGGCTCAACACCTGCTCAAACAGCCGATACGTACCTCCATACAAATCCAGAGAAACGATGAAATGATCACCTTGGGAAAAAAGCGCCATGATCGTCTGGATGGCAGCCATCCCGGAAGCAGATGCGAAGCCCGCATCCCCCGATTCGATATCGGCAATCGCCTGCTCCAGCACCGACCGTGTCGGATTCGCCGTCCGGGTATAATCAAAACCGGTGCTTTGGCCTAGTCCTGGGTGACGATAAGCGGTTGCGTGGTAGATCGGTACGCTGACTGCCCCCGTTTTTTCATCTGTTCCTACCCCGATTTGAACCAATTTTGTCTGTACGTGCATGATTTCTTCACCCTCCAACCTCTTTTTGTACCGTAACGATTTGGGCAAACAAAAAAGCCCTCTTTTAAAAAAGAAGGCTTTGTCTACGTTTCCGTAAGCAAACCCTTCTCATCTATCAGAGTGTCACCACTCTGCAGGAATTAGCACCGTATCTCTCTGTATTTCTACAGATGATTGGTTGCCGGGCATCATTGGGCCAGTCCCTCCGCCGCTCTGGATAAGAAGTTTGCTATTCATTTAAAGTTGAGTCTATACTAGCCTACCCGGATTTTTTTGTCAATCGGTAATTTGGTTCAACCTTCACAAACCTGTAAATAACTCGTCCGTGTTCGCATTTCATCCGCCCAAAGGAACGTGGTAAGATAAGGGTGGGATATGACTTTACTCACAGAAGGAGAGATGGACAAATGAAATACCGTTCCCTTCCTGGAACAAACCTGACCGTATCCGAGGTTGGCTTCGGCGTATGGTCTGTTGCTACGAAATGGTGGGGTGTGTCCGATGCGGAGATGGGCAAACGCCTGCTGCGATCCGCCTATGACGATTATGGCATCACCTTTTTTGATACAGCAGACGTATACGGAAATGGCTTGGGTGAAACCATTCTGAAAGATGCGCTCGGCGATGTCCGTGACAA
>DASQNU010000087.1:0-16172 GCA_035644815.1 Bathyarchaeia archaeon
AGCAAATCAATGCAGTAACCGTAGAGGACATCAAACGCGCAGCAGGCAAGCTTGCGCTGGATACGATCTACCTGCTTCGTGGAAAGGGGGAAGCTTAATCGTGCAAGCAACAACGTTTGAGCAAGTTCAGGAAACCTTGTATCAGGAAAAACTGGCCAATGGGTTGACGGTTTACTTGGTGCCTAAGCGTGGATTCAGTAAAACTTACGCGGTTTTCACCACCAAGTACGGGTCCGTTGATAGTCATTTCAAGACGAACAAAGGTGAGGAAATCCGCGTACCGGACGGCATTGCTCACTTTTTGGAACATAAAATGTTTGAGAAAAAGGATCGCGATGTGTTTAAAGAGTTTAGTGAATACGGAGCTTCCTACAACGCTTTCACTTCTTTCACGAGAACCGCGTACCTCTTCTCCTGCACGGAAAACTTGGACAAAAATTTACATCTGCTGCTGGACTTTGTTCAGGAGCCGTATTTCAGCGATCAAAGCGTAGAGAAGGAAAAAGGCATTATCGGCCAGGAAATAACGATGTATGACGATAATCCGGATTGGAAAGTCTACATGAATTTATTGAAAGCCATGTATCAAGAGTACCCGATTAACATCGAAATTGCCGGGACGATCGAGTCCATTTCGCACATCACCAAAGAAACGTTGTATCAATGCTATGAGACTTTTTATCATCCGGCGAATATGGTGCTATTGGTCGTAGGCTCGTTTGAACCCGAAACTGTAATGAATCTGATCCGGGACAATCAAGCCAAGAAAACGTTCACTCCTGCTCCGCAAATTGAGCGGATATTTCCTCAGGAGCCGACTGCTTTGGCGAAGCAAAAAGTGGTACACCACTTACCGGTGGGATTGCCAAAAGTCTTGATTGGCTTTAAAGAAACGGAGACGGGATTGTCAGGTGAAGCATTGCTCAGACGAGAATTTACAACTAAGCTTATCCTTGATATCCTATTTGGTTCCAGTTCACCGTTGTATCAAAAGCTCTACGATACTGGGTTGATTACCGATAGCTTTGATTTCGATTACTCTAACGAAAAAGCGTATGGGTATTCCATTCTGGGCGGAGACTCACCTGATCCGGAAAAGCTTGTGGAAACGATTCAGCAAGCACTCACCGAATATGCCGCTACTGGGATTAATCAGGAAGCCTTCGAACGAAGCAAGCGCAAAAAAATTGGACATTTCCTGCGTGCGCTCAATTCAGTCGAGTTTATTGCCAATCAATTTACCAGCTATGCATTCCAAGGGACGGATTTATTCTCTGTTTTGCCTGTGTTGGAATCGATCACACGCGATGAGGTAGAAAAGCGGATGAAAGAACACTTCCGTACGGAGCAAATGGCCGTATCGATTGTTCGTTCTGCGTCTAGTCAGGAGTAGAAGATATATGGGAAGAGAAACACCGTGGGCTTTTATCAGTGGAGCTTCGGGGGAAATCGGCCAGGCAATCGCATTGACACTGGCCGACCAAGGAGTTCCACTTTTTTTGCATTACCATCAATCTGGACATAAACTCGAACCTGTACTTCAATATTGCCTGGAACGATCTGTGCCTGCTTATCCGATACAAGCAGATTTGCGTGATCTCTCGCAAATCCAGGCGATCTTTGAGATGCTCCCGGTAAAACCGTTGCTATTGGTGAATAACAGCTCGGTTGACCATGTGAGTCTGTTTACGGATGTAACACCTGATCAATTCGAAGAGCTGGTGAATATCAATGTACGGTCGTCATTTTTCCTGACCCAAGCGGCAGTTAAGCCGATGATTCAGCATGGCTATGGAAGAATCGTCAACCTTTCCTCGATTTGGGGGTTAACCGGAGGCTCCTGTGAAGTGCTGTATTCATTGACCAAAGGAGCGATCAACAGCTTTACCAAGGCATTGGCAAAAGAGCTCGCACCTAGTGGCATTACGGTAAATGCAGTAGCTCCTGGCGCAGTTGAAGGCGGCATGATGAGTCGCTTCAGCCCGGAAGAAGTAGAGCAGATCTCGCAGGAAATACCTGTGGGACGCATGGGCTTAAGCATGGAGGTTGCTTCGCTTGTCAGCTACTTATTATCTCCGCAATCTGGATATGTAACGGGTCAAATCATCAGTCCGAATGGCGGCTGGTACACGTAGATGACACAGCTCGCATGAATAAAGCGCGTCCAAACAAGGGATTCTACTCCTATACGGGCAAAAGACCGCCCGTACCTGTAATTATCTTAAGGAGGGAATCCGAGTGTCCGTTCTCGACAATTTTGGCGATTGGAAAGAATTTCTGGGTGACCGTGTAAATCAGGCGAAGCAATCTGGGATGGAAAGTGAAACCATCACAAACGTGGCTTATCAAATTGGCGACTACCTGGCAGCGAAAGTAGATCCGAAAAATGACCAGGAGCGTTTGCTCAAGCAGCTGTGGGAAGCTGGCGATGAAGAACAACAGCGCGCTTTGGCTTCTCTGATGGTGAAACTTGTTCAATCAAAGTAAATGAATAAGAGAGAAAATCCCCTGTTTGAGGGGATTTTTGTTTGTCGAAACGTCTGAATTTGGTATACTGAAACTGATTGCATCGGACGTGGGGGGATAAGCATGGAGGCAAAACCAGTGAAAGAATGGTACATGGAATATGAGATCCACAAAAACCGACCAGGTTTGCTAGGGGACATGGCATCAGTACTCGGGATGATGAATATCAATATTGTTACAATCAATGGTGTGGACAATATTCGCCGTGGCATGCTGCTGACCACAGACGATGATGAAAAAATTGAAGGATTACGAAACATAATTCAAAAAGTGGACAACATAACCATAACAAGACTTCGTCCTCCTACCTTGTTGGATCGTTTGGCAGTTCGGCATGGTCGATATATCGAGCGAGACATGGAGGACAAAAAAACATTTCGGTTTATCCGTGACGAATTAGGATTGCTCGTGGATTTTATGGCGGAAATACTCAAGCGGGAAGGACACCAAATGATCGGGATTCGCGGAATGCCCCGTGTAGGGAAGACAGAATCCATGATTGCAGCCAGTGTATCTGCTAACAAGCGATGGACTTTTATTTCTTCTACTTTATTGCGCCAAACCGTCCGCAGCTCGCTTGCCATTGATGAAATGACTCCTGATCATGTATATTTAATTGACGGGATTGTATCCACCATGCGTGCAACCGAGAAGCACCATACTTTGCTGCGTGAGATCATTCATTTCCCGGCAGCGAAAATTATCGAACACCCGGATATTTTTGTACGTGAATCCGAATACGAGCTGTCCGATTTTACTTATATTATCGAACTTCGTCATCATCCAGATGAAGAAATTACATACGAGATCATTAATAATAGTCGATTGAATGATTTTGACATGACGTTAGGAGGGTAAGCCGTGTCTGAACTCGGCTTGGTACTGCAAAAAGCACGTGAAGAAAAAGGAATATCTTTAGATGAGATACAGCGGATCACAAAGATCCAACGTCGTTATTTGGAAGCGATCGAAAGGGGGCATTTTCATGTTCTTCCCGGCCATTTTTACGCACGTGCTTTTATCAAGAGCTATGCGGAGGCCGTAGGGCTGGATCCAGCGTATGTACTCGATCATTTTCAAACAGACCTTCCTTCCCAACCCCCGCAGGAACAGCTGGAACGTCTGCGCAGGCGTCGTGCCGCTTCAGTGAATGAGCCATTGCAAGCAGGACGCTGGGTATCGAAAACGCTTCTGGTGCTTTTCGTCGTCCTCATCTTTGGTGTCATCTACATGGCTTTTGTTAATAATCAGGGAGGACTTGATGCCGGTCCAGTACCGGGAAACAGCAGTCCGATTCAACCAGGCGTACAGACACAACCGCCGCAACCGGGAACAGCCGGGGCGGTTCCGCCTCCTGCACAAGCCACGCAACCGCCGCCTATCGTGACGGCACCGGAGCAGACAGCGGCTGAGTCTAACGCGACCGTTACGTTTGAGTCCCAACAAGGGAAAACATATAATTTCATTTCATCCCCAGCGGAAAAGGTTACATTGAAGGTGACAGCGAGCGATCGTTGCTGGTTTGAAGTTAGGGAGCATCTCACAAAAAAAACAACGGAAAGCGTAATGCTGAAAAAAGGCGACGAAAAAGTGTTTGAGCTGCCAAAAAACTTTACGTTGGTCGTAGGCGCTCCAACAGCAGTACAAATCACAGTCAATGACGCGCCGATTGATATGTCAAAAGTCAAGCTGTTCCCATCCATTTTGAATGTGAAAATGCAGCAATCCGAACAAACTCAACCATAAACATGAGAAGAAAACGGTTCGATCACCCCGTTTTCTTCTTTTTTTGTGAAAACGGCAGAATGCTTGATACCGCCAAGTTTTTTTGACACCCCCTAAGCCATATATTATACTGTATAGGTGTAATCTGGGCTGGTGTGACCTGTATTGGAGGCAGAAATTAATGACAGAAAAAATTGGATCGCGCGAGAAAGTCGCGATTGTAACGCTTGGTTGCGAGAAAAATCTTGTAGACTCGGATATGATGTCTCATTTGATAGATGAGAAGGGTTATGAATTGGTAAATGATCCTTCCGAGGCGACAGTTGTGATTGTAAATACGTGCGGTTTTATTGACGCAGCTAAGGAAGAATCGGTTAATAAAATCCTTGATATGGCCGAGTTGAAAGAGACCGGTAAGCTGAAGTCCCTCGTTGTAGCGGGATGTTTGACACAACGTTATAAAGAAGATATTTTGCAGGAGATCCCGGAAGTAGACGGGATTGTGGGTACTGGTGAATTCATGTCCATCACCAAGATCATTGAAGAATCGCTTGCTGGGAAAATGCCGATCTATGTGGGACATCCAGCCTTTACATATGAAGAAGTTGTAAAGCGCAAAGTCAAAGCGGATACGTATACAGCTTATCTGAAAATTGCGGAAGGCTGTGACAATGCCTGTACGTTCTGCAGTATTCCGATGATGCGCGGAGCTTTCCGTAGCCGTACGATTGAATCGATCATGGAAGAAGCCAAGCATCTTGTCTCTCAAGGTATCGTAGAGATCTCTTTGATTGCGCAGGATTCCACGAACTATGGAACAGACATTTATGAGGGCAAACATATGTTGGCAACTTTGCTGAACCGTTTGTCTGAAATTGAAGGCTTGCAGTGGATTCGCCTGCACTATGCGTACCCAGGTTTCTTTACTGATGAATTAATTGAAGTCTTTGCTACCAATCCAAAGGTATGTAAATATATCGACATGCCGCTTCAACACTCCGAAGATGCTATCTTGAAACGGATGCGTCGACCAGGACGCCAACGCGACATTCGCGAGTTGGTCGCGAAGATCCGTGGACAAGTTCCGGATGTAGCCGTGCGGACTTCGTTGATTGTCGGCTTTCCGGGAGAAACCGAACAGGATTTTGCGAACCTGTGTGAGTTTGTAAAAGAGATCAAGTTCGATCGTTTGGGTGTATTCACCTACTCGAACGAAGATGATACGCCTGCAAAACGTCTGCCGGATCAAGTCGATGAAGACGTGAAAGAGAAGCGGGCAAACATTTTAATGGAGATTCAGCGCGAAATAGCGGCAGAACGAAACGGCCGTTTCGTGGGCAAGGTTCTTCCTGTATTGATTGAACGTTATGAAGGACGAAATGATATCTTCGTAGGGCGTTCGCAGTATGATGCTCCTGAAATTGATGGGGAAGTATTCGTTACGGGATTCAAGGGTCAATTGGGGACGATCGTAGATGTGAAAATCACGCATGCCTACGAATATGATTTGGCCGGGGAGGTAGTCTAGTTGAATCTCGCCAACCGCATCACACTCGTCAGGATTTTCCTGGTTCCTGTCGTCATGTTTTTCTTACTTGTACGATACAAGTTTGGTACTTTCGAGATCGGAAGTATTCATATGACCTATAATGAGTTGATCGCGGCATTGGTCTTTATCCTTGCTGCCAGTACCGATGGGCTAGACGGTTACATTGCACGGAAACGTAAGATTGTGACCAATCTTGGCAAGTTTTTGGACCCGTTGGCGGATAAGCTACTCATCTCTGCCGCTCTCATCTCATTAGTGGAGATGCAACGTTTGGAAGCGTGGATTGCCATTGTGATCATTAGTCGCGAGTTTGCAGTGACGGGCTTGCGTCTTGTAGCTGCAGCAGAGGGCCAAGTGATTGCGGCAAGTGCACTTGGCAAGCTGAAGACATGGATTCAGATTATAGCAATTACCGCACTCATGATCCGTAACTTTCCCTTTGAGACGATGGGAATCCCGTTTGCTGATATCTCCATCTGGGCCATGGTGATTATCACGATCTATTCTGGCTACGATTATTTTATGAAGAATCGTAATGTGATCCAATACTCATAAGAATAGTATGAAAGATTGGGATGAGTGAGTATGAGAGCAGAAATTATCGCGGTAGGGACTGAGCTATTGCTTGGACAAATCGCCAATACCAATGCCCAGTACTTATCGCAAAAGCTGGCTGAAATCGGGGTCAGTGTATACTACCATACTGTCGTGGGAGACAATGCTGAAAGATTGTCGCAAGTCATTCGCGACGCTTCCGCTCGTTCAGAGATCATTCTCTTTACGGGCGGTTTAGGTCCAACGCAAGACGACATTACCAAGGAAACCGTCGCCTCCTATGTGGGGTGCAGCCTGCATATTGACGAACCTGCAATGCAGCGAATAGCTGCATTTTTTGAGCAACGCGGCATCGTCATGACGGAAAACAACCGAAAACAGGCGCTTGTATTGACCGGCAGCACCGTTTTTCCCAATGATACAGGTATGGCACCGGGAATGGCCTATCTGCATGACGGACGAACCTATGTGCTGATGCCTGGACCGCCAAGCGAACTGTATCCGATGGTCGAGCAGTATGTACTGCCTTATTTGGTCAGCCTGCGCCCAGATAAGCAAGTGTTCCATTCCAAAGTGCTTCGTTTCTATGGCATCGGGGAATCAGCTTTGGAGGAAAGATTGTTGGAATTAATTGAACAGCAGTCCAATCCGACCATTGCTCCTTATGCAAAAGAATTTGAAGTGACGCTTCGTATAACAGCGCGCGCTTCTGATACGAGTGAAGCCGAGGCGTTGATTGCACCAGTGGAAGCGGAAATCCGCAAACGGGTGGGACAATTTGTATACGGAGAAGGCGAATCCTCTTCTTTGCACGAGGTGCTGGTCGAGGAACTGAAAAAGCGGGATGAAACGATCGCATTTGCGGAAAGCTGTACGGGCGGCACGCTTTCATCTCTGATTACCTCTGTACCTGGAAGCTCTAGCGTTTTTCGCGGAAGCATCATATGCTATAGCAATGAGGCAAAGGAACAGCTTCTGCATGTTCCCGCAGCTGTATTGCAAGAAAAAGGTGCGATCAGCGAGGAAACGGCGCGCATACTTGCGGAGCAGATCAGACTTAAGATGGGGACTACATACGGTGTATCTGTTACAGGCGTGGCTGGCCCCGACTCGGTGGAAGGAAAACCGGTGGGGTTGGTTTACATTGGACTTGCTGGGGAAGGATTCGAAACAATCGTCAAGCAAGTGCAATTAGCGGGCCGACGTCATGCAATCATAGGTCGTACGGCAAAATTTGCGCTGTTCCATGCGCTGCAACGTTTAAAAGAAAGGTGAATCAAATGACAACATTTTCGGAACTAGCTTTACATAAAAGCATTTTACAAGCAGTACATGATATGGGCTTTGAAGAACCATCACCGATTCAAGCCGCTTGCATTCCCAAGGTGCTTGAGGGAGGAGACTTGATCGGTCAGGCACAAACGGGGACAGGAAAAACCGCAGCGTTTGGGATTCCCTTGATTGAACGCATGACAACCGCTAATAAAATTCAGGCGATTGTGTTGACCCCGACTCGTGAATTGGCGATTCAGGTTGCCGGTGAATTGCGCCGGATTGCGAAATACAAGAAAATCCGCACGCTTCCCATCTATGGAGGCCAGTCGATTAGTCATCAAATCCGCGCATTGAGACAAGGCGTTCAAGTCGTGATTGGAACACCTGGTCGTGTACTTGATCACTTGCGCCGCAAAACCCTCCAGTTGGATGGTGTTTCCATGCTGGTGCTGGATGAAGCGGACGAGATGCTCGATATGGGCTTTATTGAAGACATTGAAACGATCATCAAGCATATGCCGGAGCAACGTCAGACTTTACTGTTCTCCGCGACGATGCCTGCGGAGATCAAACGTTTGGCTACCCGCTATATGAAACAGCCGCAAACGATCGCTGTCAGCCGCGAGGAAGTAACGGCTCCGCTGATTGAGCAAGTTTACTATAAAGTGTTTGATCGCAACAAAATGGAGAGCCTGTGCCGCATCCTTGATAGCGAAGATGTGGAGCTCGGGATTATTTTCTGCCGCACGAAAAAAGGTGTGGATGAATTGTCTGAGGCGCTGCAAGCGCGTGGTTATTTGGCGGATGGCTTGCATGGAGACCTGTCCCAGGCGCAACGGGATAAAGTCATGAAAGCGTTCCGTGAAGGCACGATTGAATTCTTGATTGCGACGGATGTTGCCGCACGCGGAATTGACGTTGGCAATGTATCCCACGTGATTAACTATGATATCCCGCAAGATCCGGAAAGCTATGTACACCGTATCGGCCGGACCGGACGTGCAGGGCGCAAAGGGATTGCCATGACCCTGGTGACACCTCGTGAAATGCGCCAAATGATGATCATACAAAAACAAACCAAAGCTCAAGTGGTTTCCCGCAATGTGCCAAGCCTGGAGGAAGTGGCAGAGCGCAAGCAGGAGCATCTGCGTGAGCAATTGGTAGAGTTGATCGAGAGCGATGCCATCGCTGATATGTATGTAAAGGTTGTAGAATCGCTGGGGACCGATTATGCCCCTGAAAAAATTGCCGCAGCAGCACTGCACCTGTCTTTCCACAGCGACCTGGGAATGAAAGAGGAAGAAGAAGTATACGACTTTGGCGAAACGGGTGCAGCGAAAGGCATGGTTCGCTTCTTCCTGAATGTTGGCCGCAATGCCAATATGAAACCGCAGGATCTCGTAAAAGAAATATCCGAGTCGGTGGGAATTCCAGGCAAAGCCGTGGGGAGAATCGACATTTTCGAGAACTTCACCTTTGTGGAAGTGCCGGAAGAAGTTGCTCCTTTTGTCTATGAATCCCTCCGGCAAACCCGCATCAATGGCAAACGGATCAATCTGGAGCCAGCAAAACCGCGCAGCAAGCGTTCCTGATAGGTTTGAAACCATCCAGTAAGCAGTTCTTGCTGGGTGGTTTTTTATATGCGAATATTTGTTCGCAAAAAATACTTGGCAAACACTTCTGTCTCGATGTATGATGATTACAAGAAACGAAACGTATTTCGAAAGGGAGTGTCAGTGTTGTCAGATCGTCGCGCTGCATTAGAAAGTGCTTTACGTCAAATAGAAAAGCAATTCGGTAAAGGTTCCATCATGAAATTGGGTGATATGGCTAACGTACAGGTATCTACGGTTTCCACCGGTGCGCTGGCTTTAGATATTGCATTAGGTGTAGGCGGCTTCCCGCGTGGCCGGATTATTGAAATTTATGGTCCTGAATCCTCTGGTAAAACAACGGTTGCTCTGCATGCGATTGCGGAAGTGCAAAAGCAAGGTGGACAAGCAGCGTTTATCGATGCGGAGCATGCACTTGATCCTGTTTATGCCGCTAAGCTTGGCGTAAATATTGAAGAATTGCTCTTGTCTCAGCCTGATACTGGTGAGCAAGCGTTGGAAATCGCAGAAGCGCTCGTTCGTTCCGGTGCTGTTGATATCATCGTAGTTGACTCGGTTGCCGCATTGGTGCCAAAAGCTGAGATTGAAGGCGAAATGGGAGATTCCCACGTAGGTTTGCAAGCACGTCTGATGTCGCAAGCATTGCGTAAATTGTCTGGTGCGATTAACAAATCCAAAACGATCGCCATCTTCATTAACCAGCTGCGCGAAAAAGTAGGCGTCATGTTCGGAAACCCGGAAACAACTCCTGGTGGGCGCGCTTTGAAGTTCTATGCAAGCGTACGTCTCGATGTGCGTAAAGCAGAATCCATCAAAGCGGGTAACGATGTTGTCGGTACCAAAACAAAAATCAAAGTAGTTAAAAATAAAGTAGCACCACCATTCAAAACAGCTGAAGTCGATATTATGTATGGGGAGGGTATCTCCAGAGAAGGCAGTATTTTGGATATCGGCGCGGAAATCGATGTCGTGGCTAAGAGCGGTGCTTGGTACTCCTTTAACGAAGAACGTCTCGGTCAAGGTCGTGAAAACTCGAAGATCTTCCTGAAGGAGAATCCGCAGATCGCCAAGCAGATTGAGGACAAAGTTCGTGAATATTACAGCTTGAACCCAGGCTCCATTCCAGCTACAGAAGCGGTTATTGATCCGGAGCAAGAGGAAGAACCAGAATTTGATTTTGAATAATCAAAGACCCGTGCAGCCTGTCAACTGACAGGCTGTCCTTGTTTCGCAGGGAGGTAGTGTAAGAATGAAAAGCGGGGTAATTACCGCCGTACATCAGGATAGCAAGCAAAAGAAAAGATACGATATTTACATCGATGATTCCCTTGCGTTTTCTGTACACGAGGACATTCTCGTAAAATATCAATTGTTTAAAGGCAAAGAGCTGGAAGATAAACAATTCGCTGAAATATTGATTGCAGAGGAACGGAATAAAGCTTTTTTACAAGCTTTACGCTACTTGGGCATCCGTCCACGTTCATCGGCTCAGCTGGAAAGATATCTGATTGAAAAAGGGCATGAAAAGGAAATTGCCAAAGAGGTTTGCGAACGATGTGAGCGGCAAGGTTATATCGATGATGAGGAATTTGCCAAGCAATGGGTGCGTGAGAGACTAAAGTGGAAGCAACGCAGCAGCTATGCATTGCGGCGGGAGCTTCAACTAAAAGGGATTAGCAGCGACATCATCCATTCGGTCATGCAGGGGATATCGCGCGATGATGAATTGGATGCAGCGCGCAAATTTGCCAACAAACGATTGAAAGGGGAAAGTCGCCCACTGGACATCCACCACGAGCGAAAACTGTTGCAGGCGCTGGCAAGAAATGGATTTTCAACCACGATTCTGAATCAGCTTCGTTCAGAATGGAGGTCCATAAAAGGATCGGACGAATGGTGAGAAGGTGCAAGCTTCTTGACAACTCTTGTTTGCAAATAATAAAATAGGTGTGTATTTACGTGGTGTTTCATACATTTTTCGCTATTTCTTTCGCTAATTCGCAAATGGAAAAACTGAACAACCGTGCATTCATGTACGGATTCAGCGGACCGAGTAGAATCGGTCTTGTTTTTTAGGCTACCTTTTCCTTTGGAAAGTTGCCTTCAACCTGCATCGTCTGTATATATGGACAAGCAGCGGGAGCAGTGTACAAACAGGAAAATGAATGCTTGGAAAGCGGGGAGATGTCGCAAAGCAAGGAGGTGAAATTGAATAGTGTTAGCTGATCCGATTGTCATTTTAGTATTGCTCGTTGCACTTGCCTTAGGCTTTGGGGCAGGATACATGATCCGTAAGTCGATCGCGGAGGCGAAGATTTCCAGCGCGGAAACCGCTGCAAAACAAATCGTCGAAGAAGCGCATCGAGACGCGGAAGCTGCTAAAAAGGAAAAAATCCTGGAAGCGAAAGACGAAGTGTTTAAACTTCGTTCGGAAGCTGAAAATGAGTTGCGCGATCGCCGAAATGAAATCCAGCGTCAGGAACGAAGAATCCTGCAAAAGGAAGAATCGCTTGACCGCAAAATGGAACAGTTGGAGCGAAAAGAAGGCGAACTCGCCGAGCGTGATAAAGCCATTGCTGAATTGCAAGGCAAGGTAGAGCAATTATATAAAGAGCAAGTGACCGAATTGGAACGCATTTCTGGTTTGACGCAGGAGGAAGCGAAGAGCATCATCCTGGCTAACGTGGAAAACGAAGTGCGACACGATATGGCGATCATGATCAAGGAAATCGAGACGCAAGCCAAGGAAGATGCCGATAAAAAGGCACGGGAGATTATCACGACCGCTATCCAGCGTTGTGCAGCTGATCACGTGGCAGAAACGACCGTATCGGTTGTTACCTTGCCGAATGATGAAATGAAAGGCCGCATCATTGGACGTGAAGGACGTAATATTCGCGCTTTGGAAACGCTGACCGGTATTGACTTGATTATCGATGATACGCCAGAAGCCGTAATCCTTTCCGGCTTTGATCCAATCCGCAGGGAGATTGCCAAAACTGCTTTGGATAAGCTTGTTGCTGATGGTCGCATCCATCCGGCACGAATTGAGGAAATGGTGGACAAGGCTCGTCGTGAAGTGGACGAGCGAATCCGTGAATACGGTGAACAAGCTACGTTTGAAACAGATGTACATGGCCTGCATCCTGACTTGATCAAGATTTTGGGGCGTTTACGCTACAGAACCAGCTACGGCCAAAACGTACTGAAGCACTCCATGGAAGTCGCTCATCTCGCCGGCCTCATGGCAGCTGAGATGAAGGAAGACGTGAAACTGGCAAGACGTGCAGGGCTTCTGCACGATATTGGAAAAGCCATCGACCATGAAGTGGAAGGTTCTCATGTTGAAATCGGTGTTGAATTAGCGAAGAAATATAATGAGCACCCTGTAGTGATCAACAGTATTGCGTCCCACCATGGGGACACAGAGCCAACTTCTGTCATCGCAATGCTGGTCGGTGCAGCAGATGCATTGTCTGCAGCTCGTCCGGGGGCCCGTCGTGAAACGTTGGAAACATACATCAAACGTTTAGAGAAGCTTGAGGAGATCTCCGAATCCTTCGAAGGCGTCGAGAAATCTTTTGCCATTCAAGCAGGACGTGAAATTCGTGTGATGGTGCAACCAGAACGAGTCGATGATGCTGAAGCGGTCCGTCTCGCACGGGAAATCACCAAACGCATCGAAAGTGAACTCGATTACCCAGGGCATATTAAAGTTACTGTCATCCGTGAGACACGGGCTGTCGAGTATGCAAAATAAAGCGGCTTAGGCCGCTTTATTTTTTTTGCCCTCAGCAACCAAAGAGTTGCCTACGTTTTCTATGTGGGGCAATCCGTGTATACTGTTACTAGAAGAGGTGAAGATGATGAAATTGTTATTTATCGGAGATATTGTAGGATCTCCTGGACGCGAGATCGTAAAGGATTATTTGCCACGCTTAAAACGTAAATATCAGCCTACTTTCATTGTAGCGAACGGCGAAAATGCCGCGAATGGAAAAGGAATCACGGAAAAAATCGTAAAAGAGCTGTTTGAGGCAGGCGTTCAAGCCATCACATTGGGTAACCATACATGGGATAATAAAGAAATATTTGATTTTATTGATCGGGAAGAACGTGTGATTCGACCGGCTAACTTTCCTGCAGGGACACCGGGCAAAGGCATCACGTATATCAAACAGCCCGAAGGAGAACTGGCGATTATCAATTTGCAAGGCCGCACCTTTTTGCCGCCGCTAGACTGTCCATTCGAGAAGGCGGATCAATTGGTGGAACAGGCGAGAAAACGGACCAAGCATATCTTTGTCGATTTCCATGCGGAAGTCACTTCCGAAAAGCAGGCATTATCCTGGTATCTGGATGGTCGCATTAGTGGGCTGGTTGGAACCCATACTCATGTCCAAACGGGAGATGAGCGTATTCTTCCGCAAGGCACTGCTTACCTGACAGACGCTGGCATGTGCGGTCCCTCTGATGGGATTTTGGGAATGGACCGCGAAGTCGTTATAAAGAAATTCCGTACCCAGTTACCCGTTCGTTTTGAGGTTGCAAGCGGACCTACCCAGTTGAATGGGGTTGTCATTAGCCTTGATAAAGCAAGCGGCAAAGCCACTAAGATTGAACGAATACGAATTGACGCTGAACGCCCGTTTATGGAATAATGTGATTAGATCGGAATTTTGTGAATTTTTCCGACCGGTATGCAGGAATTTTTAGGAATCATGAGAATATCATTCTAATAATGATTGTATTCCTAACAGACGGGAGGTTCAAAAGGATGGAGGTATTAAAAGTTTCAGCAAAGTCTAATCCCAACTCCGTTGCAGGTGCCCTTGCTGGTGTTCTTCGCGAACGCGGAGCAGCCGAGATTCAAGCCATTGGTGCTGGGGCGCTTAACCAAGCTGTGAAAGCAGTAGCAATTGCACGAGGGTTCGTAGCGCCTAGTGGAGTTGATCTGATCTGCATTCCAGCCTTTACCGACATCGTGATTGATGGAGAAGAACGCACTGCGATAAAACTGATAGTAGAGCCAAGATAAAGGTTCAAGCAGTACCCGGCCTGTTTGTTCAATGAACGAAACAGGCTTTTTTGTGCTTTATTCCTGTCCAACACACCTCAAGAGAGGAGGGAGTCAACATGCGTATTTTCGATGCACACTGCGATGCCTTATTAAAATTATGGCGTCATCCCGATTTATCGTTTACAGAAACAGATGTGCGGCTGCAGGCAAGTTTACCAGAATTGAAAAAGGGGAAGGTAGACTTACAGGTGTTCGCTTCCTTTGTCCCATATGATGTATCCGCTTCCAATCGTTTCGCCGTACTGCTAGAAATGGTCCAACTCTTTCATGAAAAAGTGATTGGATCTGGATTGAAGCCGATATACAACAAGCAAGATTTGACGCAATGTGTATTAAAGAAGGAGAAAGGGGCTATTCTGTTTGTAGAAGGGGCACATCCGATCGACGAAAATCTGAACTATCTCCATACCTTGCATCGACTAGGTGTAAGAGGAAACGGATTAACCTGGAATTTCCGCAATGCTCTGGCTGACGGCTGTCATGAACCGAATCCAGGAGGACTTTCTCTGTTCGGTAGAAAGGTTCTTTCGGAAATGAATCAATTAGGAATGATGGTAGATGTTTCTCATCTGGCCGATCCGGGTTTTTGGGATGTCGTGGAGCTGACAGAAGCACCCTTTATCGCTTCTCATTCGAATGCAAGGGCAATCTGTGATCATCCACGGAACTTGAGTGATGAGCAAATTCAAGCGATCATCAAAAAGGGCGGTGTGATGGGTCTGAGTTTTGTCGATTTCTTTGTCACCTCGGAAAAACGGACGGTATGGATCGATGATCTTCTGCGTCATTTAGATCATGTATGCGCGCTTGGAGGCAGCGAGCATGTCGCCTTTTCCTCAGATTTTGACGGGATTGTGGAAACGTTTGGTGACCTGAAACGTGCCGGTGATTATCCATTATTGGTGGATGCGTTGTTAAAACGATATAAAGAGGCAGAAGTTCAGAAATTCTTGTGCGAAAACTGGTTGCGTGTTTTCAGAAACGTGCTACAATAAAAATGTCGAAACATTAATGTACCAAGTTCAATTTTCGATTCAGGTCAAAAGTATTTTTAGTAAAAGCACTTGCATTTTTAATAGGCTCGGACTACAATTTGGTAGGAGTCTATACACATTTTCGTCACATCTCGCGGAAGCTTCTCACACGAACCGATTTACGAGCTGTATGGCAAATAGGACCGGGAGAGGAATCCAGCGGAGGTAGACTTTTTTCACAGTCACTGAAGGGGTGGAAATAGGATGATTAGTCAACTTTCTTGGAAAGTTGGAGGACAGCAAGGGGAGGGTATCGAGAGTACGGGTGAGATCTTTTCGATCGCAATGGCTCGCATGGGCTACCATCTGTACAGCTACCGTCACTTCTCCTCACGTATCAAAGGTGGTCATACGAACAATAAAATTCGCGTGAGCACAAAACCAATGCGTGCGGTTTCCGATGTATTGGATATTTTGGTGGCTTTTGACCAAGAAACCATTGATGTAAACGCACATGAGCTTCGTGAAGGCGGAGTAATCATTGCGGATGCCAAGTTTAACCCCAAACTTCCTGATGGTCTGAAACCGGTTCGCATGTTCGCGGTTCCACTGACGCAAATTGCGGAAGAACTGGGAACTTCCCTGATGAAAAACATGGTGTCGATCGGAGCTTCTGCTGCGATTCTCGGAATGCCAGTTGAGAGCTTCCGTAACATTGTGGAGGACATGTTCCTGCGCAAGGGTGAAAAAGTTGTTGAAAAGAATATGGAAGCAATCAAGCAAGGTTTCGACTTTGTAAATAATTTGACAGGTGGACAACTACCTGAATTCCAATTGGATAAAGCAGATGGCAGCAAGCGTCTGTTCATGATCGG
>DASQNU010000088.1:0-24138 GCA_035644815.1 Bathyarchaeia archaeon
GACAAAAAGAAAACCCTTCGACGCATAAACACACTCCTCCCCTGAAGGAATGTATTTACGGGTAAGGGTTTTCTCCATTTTCTCCGCCTAACCGTATATCGAAACATGTGAAGTTGATCACTTTTTTCCGATTATACAAGATGTTAGCGAAATTTGTCAATAAAAGCGCTTCCATTTTTGAATATTTATCGAATTGTGTCGAGTTGGATCTTCCTTTTTTCTCTATTCTGCGCATTTGAAACCTTTATGGTAAGATAAAAAGGAAATTTATAGGGAAACGAGTGATGAAATGAGAATCGCGATGACGCTCATTTTGACGAGCATCTCTTCCATGTTAGTCGTATTCGGCTACATCCCCTCGAGGTATTCCGCTATCATTAAGCGAATCGGCTGGATTTCCTATGTGCTTACCTTTCTGATTACACTCATGTGTCACTGGTATTTTACAATCAATTTCGGGTTCCCCTTGTTGCCCTCGGCCCATGATACCGCGGTCACCTTGTTCATCGTTTCGCTTTTTGGCGGAATCTTTCTCCTATGCGGAATCATCGCCCACTTTCTTAACCGTGGCGTCCCTTCATCCGGCTACCGTCCGAAGGCAACTTTCCTTGCCCTCCTCATGTTTTGGCTGCATATTTCCTTGTTCATGTCGGTGTATATCCCGCTTGGGCAAAAGTGGGAATACGCCAGCACGTTTGATCGAGCGGAACGAATTTTTGCCAAGAAGGAAGCGGATCAGAAGGAAGCTGTGCGGGTGGAATTGGTTTATGGCTCCCAGGAACCATGCAGTCGGTGTTCCGATCCCGATTATCTGAATCTGTTCATGGTAAAAAATGAGGGAGATCAACCGGTGGACGTCAGGCTGATGTTGTATGCCTATAATGCCGACAAAGAGCCGCTGGCGCAGGGCGAGTCGCCCGTGATCACCGTTCCTCCCGGGGGTATCCGTCAGATCGCTACCGATAAGACAAATACGGATGGCAGCGTATGGAATCAGTGGACATTTCGTACGGATGAGCCGATTGGTTATTTTCGATATGAAGTTGTCAATGAATGAACAAAAGCTCAGTATCACGCCGATACTGAGCTTTGTTTTGTTCCTTTATTTTTCGAGTTCCAAGGATGTCCCTTTTACTCTTTTCCCCTTTTCGTATACCCGGAAGTCTCGGTCTTCCTGGACAATTTCCAAAGACGTCACGAAATTTCCAAAAAACGAATGGTTGTATGCTTTTTTATCGTTGATCTGGTAGGAGATCAACCGGAGATTATTTTTCTTCCCTCCATCTACGGCAAGTTGGATTTCTTCTTGCCTAGGTACGATGACTTGAATAAACAGTTGATCATCCAGAACTCCACTTTCCACTTTTAGACTCTCTGAATGGCCACTTACTTCCATAATGCCATCTTTCGTAAAAGAAATGCTCAATGCTTCTTTCGTTGATTGATTCGTCACTCTCAGCGATACATCTTCAAAGTCATCCTTCTCTCCACTAAAAGAGTAGCTCATAAAATCAATTTTGGCTCGGCTTGGGGTTGTATCGATTCCATCGACTTTCGATTTCTCGTCCCCTTTAAGCAAATCCATTACTTTTTTCCGCACCGGTTCTTCTTTTACGAGTGCTGCATGCCCTGATGTATTGTTGGCGTAGAACAGCTTGGCTTTACTGGCCCCTGCACTTTCAGCACTAAATAACGGAACGGTTCCATCGCCATTAGCCATTAGGAAATCAATATGATTTGGGTACATTCCATCATACAGCTGCCACTGATTAATACCTGTGATTGTCGGTTGGTTATCACCAACTATGTGGTATTGCTTGACGGACACATATTTTTTGTCTAACGCCTTATGCGTGTTCTCAGCTACCCCCACAAGAGGCTGATAAGGGTACATTTCGTTCAGTTCGTCTAGAGTTTGATTATGGTATTCACCTGACTGATCAACGTACGCATACACAGATCTTCCATATTTTTTTGTCATGACACTGTTGTACTCGCTAGAAGGAGCTAATTGGTAGACGGACGGTGCATGCTTCGCGATCGTATATCCTGTCTTATCCTGCAAAAACGGAATATCGAAATTATCTCCCATAATCAAAGCTTTCGAAGCCTTTGCCGCTCCAAGGAATGGTGTCCCAATGGTAATCACACTATTCACCTGCTTACCAGCTGTTTTGTTAGCCAGCAAATAGTCCTTCACCAATAATCCACCCATACTGTGTGCAACAATATTGACTTTGGATGCCCCTGATTCCTTCAGTGCCGTCGAGATAGTTTGTTTCAACAACTTATGATGATCACTAATGTTCATTCTCCAGTCATAGGGCATTCCGAATAAGGTTTTCCCGGGAATATACCCTTCCTTCACCAGATCTTCAATCATATAAGCATATTGTACAGCTTCTTCATTATTGATACTGGTCAGCTGAGAAATACCGTAAAGTCCATAATTGACTGAAGAAGTATGGATCTTCACATCATTTTTGGAGATCATTTTGGTACTACCGTCTTTCTCCGGCTCCAATTCTAAATCGTGGATGATTGGGGCATTAGCAAGTACTTCCCATACTCCAATCCACGAAAGATCATCATCCTCTGTGTAGAGCTGTGAACCACCGATTCCAGGTATGAGAATCACAGGTGTTCTTTCTTTGACGGTTACATTGATTGTGACCTTCTTTTTCGCAAATTCTGCGGTGATCGTTGTCTTGCCAGCTTTCTTTCCTTCAATAAAGCCATCCGCATAATTGGCCACGGAACTGCTTTTGCTTGTCCATTTGGCTTGTGATGTCACATCAGCCGTTGTTCCATCAGTATACGTTGCCGTTACGGTCACTTGCTTCTTGTCACCTGACATAAGCTCGAGCTTGCTTGGATCAACCTTCAAACTCTTTACTTTTCCGGTAGGATTGCTTCCCGTGTTACCACTCATGAAAGCCTTATACGCATCTAGCCGCCCATTTCCATAAATAGTATCATACCCTTTTTTGCCAAGATCCTTGGTGTTTTGGAACAATACTTTTTCAACATCCGTTCTACTTATAGAAGGTTTTTGCGAGTAGAGCAAACTCGCAACAGCTGCAACATGCGGCGAAGCCATCGAGGTCCCGTTTGCATATTGGACATTTCCATTAGTAACAAGACTCGCGATCTTTTCACCTGGGGCGACGATATCAAGTCCTTTGCCATAATTGGAGAAGTCAGCAAGTTCATCAGCCGAGGTCGAGGCCCCTACGGAAATAGCGTACTTGGATGAGGCTGGATAAGAAATTTCCTCTTCGCCATCATTCCCTGCTGCAGCAACTACAGTTACATTTTTGGACGCCGCATACTCCAGTGCAGATTCGATGACTTGGTCAAATGAACTGCTTCCCAAGCTAAGATTAATTACCTTTGCCCCTTTATCTACCGCATAGCGGATGCCCAGAGCAATGTCCGAACTGTATCCACTACCTTGATCGTCCAATACCTTGATCGGGATAATTTGGGCATATGGATTGATTCCCGCCATGGAGAATCCATTGTCACTCTTCGCAGCAATGACACCACTCACATGAGTACCATGATCGTGATCATCCCTTGCAACCTCATCATCATTGACAAAATCATATCCCAGATCTACACGAACATTGTCCTCCAGATCCGCCAATGAGTAATTGACGCCCGTATCGATCACAGCTACTAACGTATTGGTCAGTTTGCTATTTTTCAATTGTTTGTTGAGCTCTTTATAGCCAATATCCGCGGCGATATCCCCTTCGAACTGTCCGGTATTTTCCAAAGCCCATTGACTTGAATAGTTTACATCCGATGAAGTCGCTTTGAACACTTGATCTACTTGTACATATTCTACTGAGGACAAGTCTTGCAGCTTTTGCAATGCCGAACTGACATCATTGCTATCTTCCAAAGTAACCACATAGGTATCCGCAATTCTTGTTTGTCTGTCAGCGGTGGCCAATAGCTCTATTTCTCCACTGCTCACATCGAATTTCCGCAAGGTTTGACCCAGCTTTTGCTTTTCATTCGCACCTTCCTTGAACTTGACAATGATCCTTCCCTTGCTTGTAACCGATTTGCTTTTTGCGGTGGACAAACCGGTTTCTTCTAGCAGTGTTTCAACATCCATTCCTTGAATATCATCAAGCTCCATACGATCCCAAAGCTTTATTGCCTCTTCACGAAGGTCATCGGTCAACTCGGGAAGAAGCAGTTCCTTCACCTTCTGAATTGCCTCTTGATCTTGTTCCGAAACCGTATAAGCTGTATTCTTTCCACTCGTTTTCTTGTTAACGGCCTCAATCAGTGGTTGCAGCGAAACCAAGGTATCATAGACGTCTTTGCGAAGCGACTTATCTGTTAATACCGATGTGATCAACTGCGGAGATGCTTTGTAGTATAACTCTGTAATCTCCTTGCCCCTAGAGGAGCTTAACAATAGCTGATCTCTGATGCTCCGTATGGTGGATAACATCTCTAAAGCAGAAGGCTTGCTTCCCATGGTTACTTCCAGCGCACATGCTCCACTATTTGGATGGTCCTCTGGGGGAAGTGCAATTGGGGTGGCACCAATTGTAAATTGTCCTGCTTCGTATGCATACACTTTTAGATAATAGGAACCAGACCAAGCGATCGGTACCTCTACATATGCATTGTTACCATCTCCGGAGTCATCGTCACTATATTGGTAACTATCATTTTGCGCGTTTTCAAGACTGCTGTAAAAAAACAGCTCTGTGTCCAGATCACCAAACGTCTCAAACATCAAATGCGTTTCCTCGAAAACTGCGTCCGTTGGATCGACTTTAAACCACAAGAATGTATCAGCATCATCAAACGTACCTGTAACGGTTTGGTCTACAGACAAATCAATGGCCTGTTCCGGCGTAAACCCATTTGTCTGAGCAGCTGCTATTTGGATTCCCGTGAAGGAATTTTGCAAAAATACAGAAAGAATTAAAAGGAAAGATATAATTGCAGGTACTGATTTTCTCATATGGTACTTAGAAACTCGAATATAATCGTTCACGTTCTACCTCCACGTCATCATAAAAAAGGACATTTTACCTAAGATCTATACACTGATTCTCCGCATCCAACCTCTCCCCATTTTAATATTTGTAAATTAGTGACTATTTTACTATATCAATATCAAAATAACATTACAAAAATTACCGTTATCGACATAATTCTTATATCCAGCTTTATAGTTAGGTAGGCAAAAAGTATGTCTCTAAATAGACTGACAATAGAAAAATAGCGATACTAACGAGCAGCCTACGTATTTTCTTCGTACTGTTGATCTGTTTTTTCACTATCCAATAATGGACAAGGAGAATCGTACTTACATAACGATCAAACCAAGAATGATCAATAGTAGAACTCTATTCATATTCACGTCTCCTTCTCCCGTGGAGATATCGGGGTTTCTCCTTTCAAATATTGGTAATATCTTAGTTGAGATTCATTTTTCCAGTCAACGCAGCTCATCCAGACAGAGATTCCAGACAGCTTCATGGTTGAAGGAAAGCCACCGAAAAAGCTACAATGAATGCAAAAGTGAAATGATGGGAAAGGCTCGCCAACGTTCTACGTTTGATCGGCAGAGCATTGATGAATTGGCTTTTCTTTTCAGGAAATAAGGAGGTTCACATTCATGCTAAAAATAGGCTCACACGTCTCTTTCTCCGGCAAAGGGCTGCTCAATGCTGCCGAAGAAGCAGTCAGCTACGGCTCAAGCACCTTCATGATTTATACAGGGGCCCCACAAAACACACGCCGCAAACCGATTGAAGATCAATTCATCCAGGAAGGCAAACAAGTGATGGACAAGCATGACATCGACGAGATCGTCGTGCATGCACCGTACATCATTAATTTGGGTTCTTATAAGGATGATACCTATGAGCTGGCGGTTCGCTTTTTGCAAGAAGAGATTCGCCGCACCGACTACATCGGTGTTAAAAACATCGTTTTGCACCCGGGAGCCTTTACCGACAAGGATGCCGAATACGGCGTAGCCCGAATTGCAGAAGGGCTGAATGAGGTCCTGAAAGGCGTGAAGGACACCAATGTCAATATCGCGCTGGAAACCATGGCGGGCAAAGGCTCGGAAGTCGGCCGCAGCTTTGAGGAACTTGCGGCGATCATGGAAAAAGTGGAGGACAACCGCAGACTCACCGTTTGCATGGACACCTGCCATATTCATGATGCCGGCTATGATATCGTGAATGATTTTGACGGCGTGATTGAGCAATTTGACCGAATTGTGGGCTTGGACCGTCTTGCTGTCGTGCACTTGAATGACACCAAGAGCTTGCTCGGCACCCGCAAAGACCGCCACGCTCCGATCGGTGCGGGAATGATCGGCTTCGACGCGATGAACTACATCGTGCATCATGAAAAAATCCGCCACTTACCGCTCATTTTGGAAACGCCATGGATCGGCAAAGAAAAAGGTAAGGAGCGGCCCATGTATGCGGCCGAGATCGCTTTGCTTTCCGGAGAACTGGAAGCGCGCTTTGGCAATGATTTTCTGAAAGACGTGGAGCAATTGCTACACTTTTTCCGCAAGCAAGAAATTGATCGTCGGGAGTTTGTCATCCGTACGTGGGATGTGCTGAAAAACGATGCCAAAGCGAAGAAAGCGGATGGACGCGAGCCGATGGAGCGTCTGTACGATATGGTCGAGGAGGCCCAGTTGTTCGAAGGTCTTACGGAAGAGCAGATCAATCAACGGTTAATCGCTTGGTTCGCCATTGGCAAGTAACCTCTAGTAACAAAATGCCGGCGCTGCTTTACTTGCAGTTCCGGCATTTCTTTCTTACTCTTAAGCTTTTTCACTTTTCCTTTTCAGTAAATCATGCAACAGATATATTCCTTTACGGATTTCCTCTGGCTCCAGATGACCATATCCAAACAACAGCTTGCTTCCATGCTCGCCCTTGCGGATACAGTGATATTCCACGGGCGTAATGCGTATTTTATCATCGATGCAACGGGCTACAAACGAATCATCAAAAGTCATCCCCGGAAACTCGACGGCGAGATGGAGCCCTGCCGCATCACCCCACGCGTGCCACGTGTCTGTAAAGCACTCCTTCAGCGCTGCCAGCAGAACCTGTCGCCGCTCTCCATAAAGCTTTCTCATTTTCCCCAAATGCCTGTCAAATTTTCTCATATGCAAAAATTCAGCTAACGCCGCTTGTTCAAACGGCGGGTTTTGAACATCCGTATGCGTTCGCAAATGGCGCCAGCGCTTATGCAACTCGCTCGGGAGAATGACATAGCCGATCCGCAACGCTGGAAACAGGACTTTGCTGAATGTACCGACGTATATCACTCGCCCTGGATCCATCGCATACAGCGGTGCTACCGGATCACCGTAATAGCGGAACTCACTGTCATAATCATCTTCTACGAGATAGCATTCGTTTTCTCTAGCATAGCGAATGAGTGCGGTGCGGCGAGTAGCCGGCAGAATCCCCCCCAAAGGAAATTGATGCGAGGGAGTGACATATACCGCACTGGCACACTTTCCATGCAAATAGTCCGTCTGCAGGCCCAAAGCATCAACGGGTATCGGTGAAATCGGATAGCCCTTATTTTTCAGCGTCTGCAGCATCCCCCGGTTGCATGGATCCTCAACGAACATTTCTTTTCCTTCCTGATATAGCAAGTCGGCAATCAGATGGAGGGCATGCGTGGCTCCCGCCGTGATGAAGATATTCTGTGCATCGACGGCAAGACCCTTGCTGCGATACAGCCATGCGGCAATTTCCTCCCGAAGTCTGGGCAATCCCTGTGGTCCCCCATACCCAAATAGGTCTGCTGGTATTTCTTGCAGTGTTTTTTGTACGATCTGCTGCCACAAATATCGGGGGAAATGACGTAAATCGGGCTGGCCCGTCCGAAAGTCAGCCAAATAGGTTGGCGATGATTTTTCCAGCATCGTTGTTCCGGCGTCGTTTTTTTCTTCCAAATATACCCCATCCGCTACCCGTGTCGGTGCTCCCTGCTGACTCAAGACGTATCCTTCCACAATCAGCATATCGTAAGCCTCATTCACCGTATTGCGCGATACGTTCAGTTCTCTTGCGAATTCTCGGGTGGAAGGCAACGCTTCGCCAGCTTTCAGCTTGCCGCTTACGATTTGCTTCCGGAGCGCTTGATAAATCTGGCGTTTTAAAGGTACTTCGCTTTGTCGATTGAGCTCAATCCCCCACATATTGCCTCCAACTGGTTCCTTATCTTTCGCGCTGGACTGGATCTTTTCCCATACCAGTTTCTTTACTACGATTGTAGCATGATTTTCCATCAGTTATTTCTACACTTTTTGAAGGATGTGATTTTTTGGAGCGATTGAAAGGGTTGTTGTACTTGTTTGGCGCTTTCTCGCTGGCGGGGACTTCCGTGATTGCAGCGCGGTTTATCAGTGAGGACTTAGGGACCTTTACCACTACTGCTGTCAGCCTGTTCTTTGCGCTTCTGTGCTTGCTGCCGCTGAGCTGGAGGGAACTTCTGAAATCAGCTCCCCTTTTAACGGCGAGAGAATGGATGCTCCTCGCACTTCAGGCGCTGTTTGGCATGTTTTTGTTTCGCATGTTTTTGCTGTATGGACTCTCCCGTACAAGCGCGGGTGAGGCCGGGATCTTAACTGGCGCCACTCCTGCTGTCACCGTCCTCTTGGCTATGCTGCTGTTAAAGGAAACGATCAGCCGCACAGCGTCCCTTGGTATTGTTAGCACCATCGGAGGTATTCTGCTCATGCAAGGGCTGCTCACACCTGGACTCGATCACACCTTTTCCCTGAAGCATCTGCTGGGAAATCTTCTCGTGCTTTGCGCTGCAGTGAGCGAATCCTTATTTAACATCTTTTCGCGCAGTGCCGCTGTAAAATCGGCTGCCACCAAAAGCGCACCACTGCATCCCATCGTGCAAACGACCATTGTCTCGACCATGGCATTGCTCCTTTGTGTGATCCCATCGCTCTTTGAGAAACCGTACGCTTCCCTTGCGTCGATCGGTTGGTCACAATGGCTCGCACTGATCTGGTACGGACCGTTTGTCACCGCCATCGCCTTTATTTTTTGGTATGCAGGCATCAAAAGATGTGACGCCTCGACAGCTGCCGCATTATCTGGGATGATGCCGTTTACTGCATTAGTGCTGTCTGTCGCGGTATTGGGAGAACATGCCGGATGGCTGCAATGGTCCGGAGGGTTGCTGGTGATCATGGGTATGGTTTTGATCGGGGGGAATCCGGAGCAATCCGGGCAAAAAACAGCCAGTCTGGCAGAAAAATGTTGAAGTGAAAGAACCCCCGAGCATTTGCCCCGCATTACCGAATGATCCCCCATCGATATCCAGTAGAATAGCTCCCTTTTTCTTTAAAAAGGGAGCTTTTTCATTCGCCAATTGACAGGCAGGAAGATTGTCATAAGAAGGTTCATGCGACGCCGTCATATGCAACCTTAGAAAATCATGATAATCGACTGTTGAATGTGATTCGGGTAAATTTACAGCTGATTGTATTCCCGTATTTTGTTCAAGTCTACCTTTGCCACTCTTCCTTCTGTCAACAATCCGTTCACTTCCTGATGAACATCCGTTATCTGGGTATAACAGTAACCGACCACATACTCTGTCTGCTTAATGGCCTGTGTGATCTTTTGGAAGCGTTCCAGAAATTCTTCCTCCGACTTAACCTGGTTACCGTATCCCCAGCCTTTTTCAGCCGCAAAAGCGATTCCGCCATATTCGCTAATGATGATGGGTTGGCCTTTATATTCATATCCTTTCGCCATGGCAAATTTCCAATTGTTGAAAGAAATCTTGTTTTGTACTACTTTTTCTTTGTCTTGATACCGCTTTGCAAACACATTTCCTTCTTCCACATAATCGTGCAACGTAATGATATCCGATACGGTGTGTTCCCATCCGTCATTGACGATGACCGGTCTCATGGAATCGATCGATTTGGTCAGGTAATAGATCGCTTCTGTAAAACTCTGCTGTTTTCTATCCACATAAATATCCTTTACTCCCCACGACTCATTAAAGGGAACCCAGGTAATGATGGAGGGATGATTGTAGTGCTGCTGTACCACTTCCGTCCACTCTTGGGTAAAATGTTCGATCGCTTCATCGGCGAATTCATAGGTCGCGGCCATTTCCGACCAGACGAGCAATCCTTTTCGATCACACCAATACAGAAATCTCTGATCCTCCACCTTTTGATGCTTCCTCACACCGTTAAATCCCATCTCCAGCGTCTTTTCGATATCAAGCAATATTGCTTCATCAGAGGGAGGCGTCAACAGCGTGTCTGGCCAGTAGCCCTGATCGAGCAGCAGCCGTTGATAGAGTGGCGCATTGTTCAGCAACACATTTCCATTTTCAATGGAAACCTTCCTCATTCCAAAATAAGAATCCACCTGATCAATCTTCTGGCCATTCCTGTACAGGGTAAATTGAACATCGTACAGATTGGGCTGGTTTGGGCTCCACAACATCACTTTCCAATGGTGGATCTCGCTCAACAGGTTCAATTTCACCCTGTGGCTGGAACGCTCAACCGTAAACTGATATTCTTTCACCAACTGGTCGTTAAATCGAATAACGGTGGTCAGACACAGATCTTTCTCCTTTTCGTATCCCGCGATGCGGTACTCCAACTCAATGGAATTGCTGTCGATGTCCGGAGTCATTTTTACCGAATCAATCCATGTATCCTCCAAGAATTCGAGCCATACCGTTTGCCATATTCCGGTTGTCTGTGTGTACCAGCATTCAAAGCTGTTGTCAATCCACCGTTGCTTCCCTCTAGGCTGGGCGCAGCTTCGACTGTCTTCTGCTCTAACCACCAGATGATTATCGCCTTCGACCAAGTAATGGGTGATGTCAAAGGAAAAAGCAGAATATCCGCCTTTATGCTGGCCGACAAACCTTCCATTCACCCATACCTTACTCAGATAATCCACCGCCTGAAAATGAAGAAGTACTCTTTTGCCTGCATACTCACTGGGAATCTTTACCGTGCGCTGATACCAAACAACCGGATGGAATGCCTCCTCACCTACGCCGCTCGCCTTGCTCTCATAGCTAAATGGAACAAGGATTTTTCGATCAAAGTCATGCTGCGAATACCACTTCTCCGCTTCCCCGCAGTTGGCGTCATCGAATCCAAAATTCCACTCGCCATTCAAATTGAGCCAATCTTTGCGGGAGTATTGCGGCCTTGGATATTCATTGCGAAAGTACGCTTCATTCTGCATCTCTTTTTCCCCTCACTATTCCTTTTTCATTTGATACCAGTAAAGCTGATGCCTTTCACGATTTGTTTTTCAAATAGCAAGAACACGATGATCACAGGTATGGATGAAATGGAATTGACCGTCATTGGTGTCACATAATCCTCCGAGTACGCTTTTAACAATGTCGGGATCCCCATGGGAAGCGTGAATAAGCTCTCCGTCGTCGTCGACAGAAACGGCCAAAGGAAATTATTCCATGAGGCGATAAAGGTGAGAATCGCCACGGCTACAAGGGCGGGTTTGGAAAGCGGCATGACGATTTGGGCGTAGATGCGAAACCAGCCGCAGCCATCCATTTGGGCACTTTCGATCAATTCACGGGGTATTGAGTCAAAAAAGCTTTTGAGGATAATCACGCCAATTGGGGCGGCAACCGTGGGGATGATAAGCCCGGCATAACTGTCAAGCATATGCAGCCCCTTGACTACTTGGTAAAGAGGGATAATCGTTGTTTCAGGCGATACCATCAGCCCCGCCAGGAAAAAGATGTAAAAGAGGTTCTTGTAACGAAAGTTCATTCGGGAAAGGGCAAAGGCTGCCAACGAGGTAAACAGCACGGTCAAGAATGTAGAAACCGTGGCGACGATAAAGCTGTTTGCCATCCATCGAAGAATCGGCGTTTCCGTCAGCGCTTTTGCGTAATTATCAAAGGTATAGGGAGGTGCAAACCAATCCAGTACATTTGTGACCTTCATTCCTTCATATTTGATGGAGACGACCAGCATCCACAGAATCGGCAGCAAGAAAATGATGGCTACGGTCATGGGAATGATGTTCCGGACAACTCGCATTATGAGGTACCCCCTTTCGTTCTGGTGACTTTTAACTGGATCAACGAAAGCACCAACAGAATGATGAAAAGAGCATAAGACATGGTTGTCGCATACCCCAGGTTATTATTTTTAAAGCCTTCTTCATAAATGTACTGAATGATCGGCCTGGTCGCTGTCCCTGGGCCTCCACCCGTCATGAAATAGATCTGGGCAAAAACCTTGTATGACGCAATGATTTGCAAGAGCAAAATTACCTTGCTTATCGGCTTTAAAAGAGGCAGAGTAATTTTCCAAAACAATTGTTTTTCTGTTGCTCCATCCAATCTGGCGGCTTCGTACAACTCATCTGGAATATCCTGCATGGCTGACAAATACAGGACCATGTTCAAGCCAACCGTCCACCACAACGTCATGACCGTTACAGCAATCCATGCTGTCTGCGGGGTATCCAACCAGAATATTTCTTGTTGCACGCCAAACAAGTGAAGCACCCCATTCATGAATCCGCGATAAGGCTGAAACACATACATCCCCAAATAGGAAACGACGCTGACTGATAAGATATATGGCAAAAAGTAGACTCCCCTGTAGAAGGTCCGCAGTCTGGACACTCGATTGGCCAACACCGCTAATCCCAATGCCAGAAGCATCATCGTGGGAGTCGATAACATAACAAAATACGTCGTATTCCAAAGCGCTTCCCAAAACTGGGAATCCGCCAGCATTTTCTTGTAGTTGGACAAGCCGACAAAGTTCAACTGTTTGATCAATGTCCATTTATAAAAGCTCATCTGTATTCCTTTAAAAATGGGAAGAACGGTGAAAATGACGTAAAGAGCTAAAAATGGCAAGATGAACACAAATGCCTTTAGATCCTGCAAGCGTCTGCTGCTTTTCATCCCCGCACCTCTCTTCATGAACGCAACAAGCTTGAAGAAAAGCCTCAAGCTTGTTGCGCGAAGTGGAAACCTTATTGCTGCAAGAGCTGGCCTAATTGATCATGAGTGGCTTTGAACGCATCCTCGGCAGACATCGTATTGTTCCAAACTTTATCAAGGTTTTTAAATACGACATTGTCACGAATGGCCCAGTTTTTGTCGGAAGGCTTGTTAAATGCAACGGAATCGGCCACGATTACATAATCGCTTCTGTAGGGAAGCTTCTTAAACTCTTCTTTTTCAATGGCGGATGGTTTGGAAGGAATATGGCCGGCTTGCGCCCAGATCTGGCCATTTTCCGCAATCCAATTGGCAAAAGTGACGGCCGCTTTTCGTTTTTCAGGATCTTCGGACGATTGAGTCGGCAGAACGAGTGTATGAGAATCCCCCCAGGTGGCCGGCTTGCCAAACAACGCCGGGATTGGCATGGCACCAAATTCGAAGTTTTCCGTCTTCTCCCAGGTACCAGTCGCCCACACACCCGTCATCATGATCGCCGCTTGGCCGCTTTGGAAGGTCTTGTAGAAATCAGGGTCATTCAACTTGATAACTTGCTCCTTGTGGTAGAGGTCTTTTATATAATTAGCCGCTTTTACTGCCTTGTCCATATCGATCGCCGGTGATTTCAAGTCATCAGAAATGATATCTTTTCCGCCCATTTGGTGATAGAAGGACCACCACATGCGGAATGGATCGTGTTCTTTGTTAGCCATCGCGAACGGCATCACGTTTGCAGGCAGTTTCCCCTTCAAGTCTACAAGGAATTTGACAAAACCCTCCGGAGTCGGGTCAAACTTAGGTCTACCGTCATCTCCCAGCGCTCCTGCTTCTCTCAGCAGCTTTTTGTTGTAATACAGGATGAACGGATGAGTATCAATCGGAATCGCGTAGTGCTTGCTGTCATAAATCGTGGCGTTCAAGATGTTTTGATTAAACGAACTCCAGTCTAGTCCCGCTTCTCTGGCGGATTCATCCAGCTCTGTCACAACTCCTTGATTAACCAGGTCTGGAAGCTTGGAGGTGTGGGATACACCGATGTCGGGCCCGTTACCAGAAGAAACGGCTGTGATCAGCTTCGTGTAATACTCCGCCCATGCCAGCTTTGTGTTTTTCACCTGTATATCTGGATGTTCCTGATTGAATTGATCAATCATCTGTTGCATGAACTCACCATCGCCACCCTCGAACAAAGTCCAGAAGTTCAGTACAACCTTTTGGCCATTTGCTTGCTGTGTTTCCGTGTTTGATGATTCACCCGAATTGGAACCGCTTCCATTTGACGGCTCGCTTGAGCAGGCTACAAGCAACGACAGGATCATGCTCAAACTGAGTAGAAAAACAGCAATTTTTTTCATGCGACTACCTCCCCATTTTTTTAAAAATAGAAAGCGTTGCTAAAAGACATATAATTTGTTTTATTACAACTATTATGTAATAATTAACTCTACAATAATGGAAACTTCAGGCAATGTCAACGATTTTAGCCTTTCAAATCCACTTATCCCCCAAACGAAAATCGAAGTAATATCCGGAATTCATAGCGTAACGGTAGTCATTCAACCTCCCTTGCACCCCATGCCCCAAATATCCGATCGTTTAAAAAGGAAGCGTCAATTACCTTGATTTATTACATATTTCTTGTAATAAATGCGTCATTTCCCCAAAGAAAGCTTGGCCGCATGTATTCATATATTCCAATAGACAAAAAAATACGCCTATGAGATTTTCGTCTACAAAAGGCGCTTGGTCAACTATGTGGTGTATTGAATAATCATGGAGATATCCTGAGGGTAATCGCCAAATTCTTTGCCAAAAAGATTAAGCCCCCCCTTATGTACAGCATCTGGTTTAATTCCTATTTTCAGGTCGATAAACGGTTTTTCTTGCAGCTTCAGTTGACTGAGCGTGACACCGGACAACGTCATGTTGTCCAAATAGCTTTTTGTATCATCGATTCTCCAGGTCTTTAACAATCCATACTGGGTATTATTCACTTCCCACCAGTCGGGGTTCAATTTTCCCCTGCGATCTCCAAAATCGCCGGGACTCGTCCAGGTTCCTATTTCCACACCATTGACCCACAAGGTAATATCGGACGGCCAATGGTTATCATAGCTGGGCGCCTCCGAGCAAAGTTCCATCGAAAACTGGATCGCCTGTACACTAGCGTTGTTGGGGAGTCCCAGAGGAAATCTGTATTCAACATACCCTTGTCTGAACCAAAGGATTTGGGCGGTAGCCCGCTTCGGATGGAAAAATTCCGATGGCTGGTCCAATGCCACGATCAATCCTGTGGGGCTCGCCAATCCGCAAGTGGGAACGACCTCGCAATCAATATATTGCCCAATCGGCATTTCAATTTCATAAAGCTTGTATTCTTGATTGAACCCTACCAATGTATTCAGAATCATATGAATATCGTCAAAATTCCTGCTGCACACTTTCATCGCCCCGCGGGAAGCAGGTTGAAGCTCCGTCAGGATCAGCCCGGAATTTTCCAATACTTTTATATTCGCAGCAGCTGTAGATACAGGTATGTCCAGCATTTCGGCGATCTCATTAATGTTCAAATTGTGATGATTCAACAACCTCAGGATATTGATACGGATTTCAGAAGATAAAGCATGTGCGACCTTGATTAATTCTGATGGCTGGTCAATCGTAAGCTTTAGCATGAACTACCTCCACTGCCTTGCCGTTCAATTTTTGCTTCTCTTAGTGTATGGTTTTTTTTGGACGATCACAAGAAGAGAGAGGAAACTTTGTCAGAATGGCTTCGGTAATTACGGCTGTCGTTACCTATTTCATGGGTATCGTATCAAAGCGTGTACGATTTCTGTCGTCGCGAACATATTGATTCTTTTTCCAGGGGCAGATCATTTTTGAAGGGTAAGCGGAACATTCATGAGGAACAAAAACAGGCATCATAGGCTCGATTTGCAAAGAGCTATGATACCTGCTTTATGAAATCTTGAACCTCTGACTTTCATTCCATCAATCCCAAGCAAACCGCTGCTCTTTCCACGGATTGCCATACATATGATACCCATTCTTCTCCCAGAATCCAGGCTTATCCTTCTCCAAAAACTCTACCCCGCGCACCCACTTTGCGCTCTTCCAGAAGTAGAGATGCGGTATCACAAAGCGCAGCGGATAGCCATGATCCGGAGTCAACGCCTCCCCATTATGCTTGAAGGCAAACAAATTGCCCGGCTTCAAGAAATCCTCCAGCGGCATATTGGCCGTCCAGCCGTGCTCCGCATGAAGCAGCACGTATTTGACCTCTGGCTTGATGCCCGCCAGCTTGGCAATCTCTTCAACAGGAATCCCTTCCCATTCGTTATCCAGCTTGCTCCAGCCGGTCACGCAGTGAATATCGTTTTGCACTTGGTTAGTAGGCAATGCCATCATTTCCTCAAACGACAGGGTCATTTCCTTCTCGACCAAGCCAAAAATCCGAAAATTCCACTCTGTCGCCAAATCGGTATATTGCGGTACTTCCCCATAATGTAAAACAGGAAAACCGGTGGTCACCTTTTGATTCGGTGGCACACGATCCTGCGTCTGCTCATTTCCCTTGTTAAAAAACATATGTCAACCGCTCCTTTATGCACTGCTTTCGCCAAAAAATCCTTACCCCCTTCTTACCATATCCTGCTCTGCCACGCAATATTGAAACTGTGATTGTATGGAAAAACCCCCGTTTCCGAGGGTCTTTTCCTAGACGGTAAATTTACCGACTTCGTGCTCCAGCATGTCCGCTTGTTGCCGTAATAAAAGGGCAGCCTTTTCCAGCGTGGAGAAGGACTTGTACAGCTCGTCCGTAGTAGCGGCAACCTCTTGGGCACTGGCCGCTGATTCTTCACTCACGCTAGCGATGCTCTCCATATTCGCCACGATTTCAGCTTGCTTCTGATCAATCTGTTCCATAAAAGCAACCAGACGTCCCGCCTGATCTTCAATATCCCCAACAAATTGAGAGATCTCTTGAAAATGCACTTTGACCTGTTGGAAAGATCCTGTTTGCTGTTCCATTACGGTTTGCATATTATTCATGGTCTCAACCGATGTCTCAATATCTTCGCTGATGTCTTTGAGCAGCGCCGTGATATCTTCTGTCGAACGGCTGGATTGCTCGGCCAGCTTTCTCACTTCATCTGCTACCACCGCAAAGCCTCGTCCGTGCTCACCGGCACGCGCCGCTTCAATCGCAGCATTCAAGGCAAGCAAATTGGTCTGACTCGCGATATTGTTGATCAGGCCGATGATGTCGCTGACGCGCAGCGATTTTTGCTGCAGGCTGCGGATCTTTTCCACGACCTGACTAACTGTCTGTTCGCTTTCACTGACACTGCGCTGCATATTCTCCATCTGCACGAGTCCTTCACTGCTTGCAGACATGGCTCTTTCACTCGTGTGATTCATGGAGGCGATGCTCGTGGTCATCTCTGTGGTCATGTCCTTGACTTCGCCGACAACCTCTACACTTTGTTCGATCTGCTCTGCCTGCGCGCTGGAGCCGGTGGCAATCTCGCTCACCGCCCGGGCACTTTCTTCCATTTGCTGCATGCTTTGACGCGTCTGGTTCATTACCTGATCGGAGCTCTCATGCAAATGCAGCACAGAACCCTGCAGCTGGGTCAACAAGGAGCGGATACTCTTCGCCATATGATTAAAGCTCGTGGATACCTCGGTAATTTCATCATTGCCTTTCACCGCAACCTCTACGGCGTAGTTGCCGGTAGCCACCTGCTCCAGTCCGTCCTGCATCCACTTGATCCGCCGCGTAAGGCTTGAGGTGAAGAAGTAAGCGATTGTCATGCCGATCAGGATGGCCAAGCCGGTGATGATCATCGTATTAATCGCAATGCCTTCGCGGGCGACGTGACTGAGCTGCTTCAGATTCGCGATGAACCCGACGACGCCGATAACTTCGCCGGACTCATTGGTCACTGCCTTGGCGAGGGTGATTTCATTGGTTCCTTTGGTAACATCATATCGGGAATAGCTCCAGACGACCTGATCCTTTTTGCTAACGGCCTGTTCAAACCAACTTTCCCCTGCTGGATCATAGGAAGAAAGATCCTCATTTTCAGGCAACGGCGCGAGATAATAGGCTCCATCCTTGGTAGCCATAAAAGCGCGTGTCAGATACGGGTTGGATTTTACTGTTCCTTGGAAAGAATCAAAAAAGTGCTGATTCAGCTCCGGACGGTTGACAGCAGGCAGCTTGGGGAATTTCTCCCAAACGACGCCGGGTTGAATCTTGTCAATGCGTACCTCCTCAGAGGCCGCAACAGACTTGAGCTGTTCTTCCCACTCGGTGAATTTTTCCGCAACATCTGAAGATTGCTGCATAAGTGTGTCTTTCGTACCCATAAGTACGGTAACTTCCATAATGTGTGTACTGGAATAACTGAGAAAGCCCAGTGTGGTTAACGGCACAATAATGAGAAATGCAAACATGAATAGCAGTTTTCCACGAATCCCGAGATGCAACTTTCGTTTCATGCACAATCACCCTGCTTGTCTTTGTATAGTCTGATAGAACTAATCTTACAACAAAATTTTCCTGTCAACGATAAAAAATAATTAACTTCATTAAAATTTAGATAGGACGTATTTTTTGAACATAAAAGAGACGCCCTTTTCGTTTTTACGAAAGACGTCTCGTTTGCTTCTTACTGATTACGATTCAGTAGATTTTGTTTGATGGATGCTACTGGTAGCAGATTGTCGTCGATCCTGCATGACGCCGCAGACTAAGAGTCCAATGCCCAGCAATGTAAGGAGGGCGGAAACAATCGGCAATTCTCCGAGACCATAATGACTATCCACTACATATCCCCCGATGAATGCCCCTAAAGCATTTCCCAGGTTAAATGCAGAGATATTCATGGAAGAGGCTAAATCCTGTGCACCCTCCGAATGCTTCAGCACTTGCATGTTAAGTGGAGTAACAAGAGCAAAAGATGTCACTCCCCATAAAAAAATCGTGATTGCCATCGGGATGCGAAAGTGACTGGTGATCGTAAAAGCTGTCATGATGAGGGTTACAAGGATCATGCTACCCAACAAAGTTGCAACTAATCGTTTATCGGCAAGCTTCCCTCCGAGGAGATTGCCGATCGCGGTGCCTACTCCAAATAGCAGTAAAATATGAGGAACCGCTGCTTCAGGCAGCTTTGTATGTTCTGTCAACAACGGTGCAATATAAGTGAGCACCAGAAAAACCCCTGCAAAGCTAAATACAGTCGTGAGCAACGCTAACAATACCCGAATCCGAATGATTGCACGCATCTGTTGACGAAAATGGGGAGCTTCTCCTCCAGGAAGGTGCGGTACGACTTTAGCGATGCCTAGTATAGTCACCAGTGCCAGTATCGCTACAGCGAGGAAAGGAAAACGCCAACCCAGTTGCTGGCCCAACAACGTCCCCAGCGGTCCCCCCAATACGGTCGCAAGCGAAAGTCCTGATCCGACTAACGCGATCGAGGAGCCCTTTTTCCCTGGTTCTGCCAGCTGACTTGCCAAGACTACTGCCACGCCAAAAAATGCTCCATGTGCAACAGCACTAATTAATCTGGCAATCAGCAATACCGGAAACGTGGTTGCTAACGCACTAAGCAAGCTTCCTGATAGAAAAAGTACCAGCAAAGCCAGAAGCAGCTTTTTTCGCGGAACCTTTGACGTCAAGGCTGTCAGCAGAGGACCGCCGGCTACGACACCAAGAGCATATACACTTACTACTAACCCCGCGGTCTTGATTGACACTTGATATTCCTCGACAATCTTCATTAATAAGCCGAGTGGAAGCATTTCCACCGTGCTGATCGCAAAGACACTGGCAGCCAATAAATAGATGGACGCTTTGTTTCCTGGGGTTATCTCTACCGATTGCAACTCTTAGACCCTCCCCATTCCCACAGAGATTGGCATCTGCATTTCAGCCATAAAAGTCGTTCCATCGAGGGAAGATACATATATTTCCCTACTGGGGTGATCTGGGTGGATCGCATATCCATGTTCTTCAAGAAAAATCCCCAGTTTTGCTGACACGTTGCAGTACCCTTGTGGCTGGCACTCATGTACAAGGCAAGCGGCAGACGTCGGCTCCAAAAGGCGAACGTTCACCCGTTCCGTTGATTGTGTCTGTCTGGCAAGTGGGATTGCTACTTCAAGGTCAACATGGTCCTCACATTCCGCACATTGATGCCATAGCACCATCCAGGTCTTGGGCTCTGGCAGCCCCTGTTGCTGTGCATATTGTTTCAACTCCTCCCATAATCGGAAAACGTTTGCCTTTGAGGTCACTTCCCTTATCGAGGCGATCCAGCTTTCCTCGATCTCCTTAAAGCTAACCTCTAATTCGGGACCATTTGAACGATCCCGCTCCAATTGAACCAGTCTGGATTGTATCCGCTGCAGACGGGCCTGCTCCTTTTCCAAATGCGACCTCAACTCCGCTTCCTTATGAAGCAGCATACTGCGGATCCGATCAGCTGGGAGATCCTGATCGAGGATAGGTATGATTTGCTCCAAAGTAAAACCCAGATCCTTCAGCGCATATATTCGGTTTACACGATGAAGTTGATCAGCTGAATAATACCGATAACCATTCACCGCATCGACATGAGAAGGCTTCAGCAGTCCGATCTGGTCATAGTAGCGCAGCGTTTTGGTTGAAACCTGGCATAACTTCGAAAACTCACTGATTTTAAACATAACTTTCCCTCCTTCTTGACCCGAGTATATACCTTCCAGTAAAGTGGAAAGTCAACGTCACATTTGTTAGAAAAAAATTTGGCTACGCCAAGTTTTTGGCGGAGCTTCGTTTTTCTTATGTCGACGGGAATTTTATATATTCCGATCGACCAAAAAAATACGACCACCCCATCAGGCAGTCGTTGTCCTCGTTTTATTTTCTTTTCACCAGCAATGCATGATCCACTTTGATACATTGATCCATCACCGGAACAATTCCACTACCCGCCACGAGGTCCGCGGCTTCTTCATTGAAGATCCCTTGCTGCAGCCAGAATACTTTCGGCTTGATCTTGACCGCTTCTTCGGCGACTGGCATGACTTCTTCACTGCGACGGAATACGTTGACGATATCGACAGGTTCCTCGATCTCACTGAGAGAAGCAACCACTTTCTCCCCCAGCACCGTTTCTCCGGCAATCACCGGATTCACCGGAATAATCCGATAGCCGGCATGCTGCATCGCTTCTGACACCATGTAGCTGGTCCGGTCTGGCTTGTTGGATAAGCCCACTACGGCGATCGTTTTCGCTTGCTCCAGAATTTCACGTCTTTGGTCATTTGTCGGATTTTGAAAAGGCATGGTACGCACTCCTTCGCTATTTTATGGTAAAATAGGAGAACTTCGATGGTGACTTGTTCATATCGATTGCTTATGATTCCCCAATTAGAGAGAGGCTAATAGTGGGTAACGGAATGCTTGCGACTCGGGCGAAGGGTATGGTGTCCTCCTCAGGCAAAGCCGCCAAACATTGATCCAGATAGGCGATCACTCGCTCCACATCCAGATCCCAATAAACGGGCGTATAGCGAGACAAATACTTGCGCGCGTTGCCAAACATCCACCGGGCACCTTTGATGTTTCCGTATCCAAAATGGTAAAGTCCTACCGAGAGTTGCAGCATGCCCTGCAGAAATTTGTTGGTCTTCTCTTCCATCCAAATTTCCTCCAGCAGGTCATGACATTCATAATACTCCCCTTCATTGAATTTTTGAAGGAACAGATAATACTGTTCAGGATAGATATTTTCCATGGTTTGGATATTCCCTTCCGTGCTTCTCACCCTTTATTATAGAGAAGCTTGGCAATTTTTCCTAACAAATTCTTAGCAAATGTACACTTCCCTTTCTGTTACAATCATCTTATCAGCATATCGGAGAAAGGAACGATTGAACCGCATGACAGCTTTTCTTAGCAATTTTCCACTATGGGCTGCATTATTTGCGATCGTAATTGCCCAGTTTATTAAAATTCCTTTGCACTTCTTTGCGACTCGCACTTGGCAATGGGCCTTGATGTTCAGCACTGGGGGAATGCCCAGTTCTCATTCCTCGGCAGTGACGGCTCTCTCCACAGCGGTTGGCTTACGAGAAGGGTTTGGCAGCAACATGTTTGCCATCTCGGCCATCCTGGGCATCATCGTCATGTTCGATGCTGCTGGCGTACGCAGACATGCGGGATTGCAGGCAGTCGTTCTTAACAAGCTGGTCGATGAATTCAACCATCTCCTCGAAGGCATGAAAACCTTCCGCGTACGTCCTAATCAGGAAAAAGCCAAGAAGCTAAAAGAGCTCTTGGGTCACCAACCGATTGAAGTCTTGGTCGGCGGTTGGCTGGGGATCATGGTTGCGATTGTCATGCATCCGTATTTCACTTAATGAAAAGGGTGGATCACTATGCGTATTGTTTCCATCTGTCCAAGCAATACGGAAATCCTGTACTACCTCGGGTTGGGCGATCATGTTGTCGGCCTGGATGATCACTCGGACTGGCCGCTCGAATGGCAGCATCTGCCTAAAGTTGGACCTGACCTGACGATTGATATGGATAAAGTGGAGAGCCTCCAGCCTGATCTGGTGATTGCTTCGCTCAGTGTCCCTGGCATGGAGAAAAATATCGCCGCACTGGAAGAACGGCAAATTCCTCATATCATTCTCAATCCTTCTCGTATTGGTGATATCCCCGATGATATCCGGACAGTAGGACGGGCGACAGGCTTCGACGATCGCGCCGAACAGCTGGCCAGGGACTTTACGGAACGAATCGCGGAGCTTAAGAATGTTACATCCACGCCTTTCCATCAGCCAAAGCTGTATTGGGAGTGGTGGCCAGACCCCATCTATACCCCCGGTCGTGGAAACTGGCTCAGCGATGTCAGCGAAATTGCCGGTGGACGCAATATTTTTGATGATTTCGACGTTGCTAATGTAAAAGCGACACGGGACATGGTCCGGGAACGAGACCCCGATCATATCTGCGTCGTCTGGTGCGGCATTGAGCTCAAACGCATCAAGCCGAAAATGATCACCGAGCGTCCCGAATGGCAAGAGATGACCGCCATCAAAGCGGGACAGGTTCACCTTTTGGAGGAAGGATTATTCTGCCGCCCTTCTCCACGCATCTTGGACGGATTAGAGAAGCTGATTGCACTTATTCACCCATGAACTCATAAGAAAAACTTCAATAGAAGCCCTCTCGAAGAAGTTGTCGAGTCCTTCTTTAGCGGAAGTTTTTCATGCTGTATCAGGTTGGTTAGTCAAAAAGTTTATACTTTCTGATACAGTTAGAAAACTTGGCTTCGCTAAGCCTTTAGCGAAGCCTTAGTTGCACTTATGTAGATAAGAATTTTTATAAATTCTTATCTACTAAAAAGAGGATTTGTCCAGCCCGACGGCTCGAGACAAATCCTCTTTCTGTATGGTTTGTTTTTACTGATACGATTGCGCCATGGCGGCGATACCTTTTTCATCCAACAGATTCATCATCGTTTCCGTTACCCGACCTTCACCTTTGTGCAGGACAAACACATCCAAGGTCTTTTTCCCCCATTGGTTATAGACATCCTGCTTGGTCGGGAAGTAGAGATCGATTTTATTCCCTCGAATCGCTCCTCCTTTATCCGCCACCACGCCATACCCATATCCTGGTATGTACAGCACAGTCCCTAACGGAAATACACGCAGATCAGCTGCGATCGTAGAGTATTCGCCCCGTCGAACTTTCACACCCGAGTAGGTAACCCCATAAGACGGATGCGACGGGTCTTTCCCTGTCGAATCAACTCCTGCATAATAACCAGTGGCTACGACACGAACTTTCGGATAGTGTGCCAGTGCCGTGCGCTCCGCTTCATCTGCCAAAGTAAGAGAGCTGGCACGCACCGTGCGCTTTTTAATGGTTTGCGAGCCTTCTCTATTTTCCTGAAGTCCGTAGGTCGTTTTCACGGCAGTGACACCAGCCAGATTGTAAGTATAGCCACTTGATGCAAAAGCAGTAATGGCCATGATACTTACAGCAAGCACACTGCACAAATGTCTCCATTTCATCTGTGTGAAACCTCCTCTCGT
>DASQNU010000089.1:0-8695 GCA_035644815.1 Bathyarchaeia archaeon
CTGCCTGCCCTTTGCACAATCCAGCCCGTAACCGTCATGACGAGTGGCGCACCCAACAGCAGTGCAAAGAGGATCGGAGACATCTGTCCTTCCAGTAATGGGAGAAAGGCAGTCACGCCAATCAGGATGGGAATGAAAAAAAGCAGCATATGCCGCATGAAAAAGGACGCTGCTTTTTCAACCGTTTCCACTTTTACAATCCCTGTGAGCAGGCAACCCGCAAGCAAGAGCATGCCAAGCATATTGCCGGGAATCGGGATGTGCAGCCATTTTGCCCCAGCAACGCCCAAACCGAAGTAAAGCAGCAAAACGAAAAAACCACGCATTCGTTTCCCTCCTTCGCACGCTTCCCTCCATTGTAAGTGGGTAATTGTAGGGTGACAAGAGAAAAAAAGCCGCATCTTCCCTTGTGAAAAGGAAATGCGGCTATCTTCCTGACCCATCTGGCATCAAACCTGAATCCCAAAATGAGCTAGTGCTTTTCGCAGCACACTTTCATTATTCAAGTATCCTTTTTCCTGCTGCAGCTTCCATGCTTCCATGGGGGAGCACCAGCGAACGGATTGAATTTCTTCCACCTGAACGGTAATTTCGCTGGTAAGAGCCTCCACCAAGTAATAATGTACAACCTTGTTAACCAGCTCTTTCGTATCGGCATGATGGTAGTCGTAATGGACCGTCTCCAGATGCTCCATCAGTTTACCTTCAATGCCCGTTTCCTCGGAAATTTCCCGCAGGGCTGTTTCCTCGATGGTTTCCCCGGGCTCCTGCTTGCCTTTTGCCAAGGTAACCTTGCCATAGCGGTCTACAATCATGAGAAACTGCAATTCATCGTTTTGCTTTTGATAAACAACCCCGCCGGCTGAGATTTCTTTCATATCGCTTTCTCCTTGAGGAAAGGCGCATTGCTTTCATCAAGCACACGAACCAACGTACCTTTGCAATATTCCGCGCCTGGCTCATCGACTTTCACCATGCAAAGCTTGCCGATCAACTCTTCGCTGCCTGGGAACACGACATTCAAATAGTTGTCGGAGTATCCCATCAACAGGCCGCTGGTAGGGTCTTCTTTATACGGACGCTCTGGAATAACTTCAAGGACGTCGCCTACAAAGTCTTTTGCGTAGTCTAGTGTCAATGTCTGATTCAGCTCCAGCAGCTTCGCGACACGTGTATGCTTAACCGTCTCGTCCACCTGATCTTCCATCCGGGCGGCAGGTGTGCCAGTACGCATGGAGTAAGGGAATACATGCAATTCAGCAAAGCCGATCTTCTTGATGTAGTTGAACCCGTTTTCGAACTGCTCGTCCGTTTCTCCGGGGAAGCCTACAATCAGGTCAGTCGTAATCGCTACACCCGGCAACGCTTCACGAACCTTGACCATTTTTTCATAAAACTCAGCAGTTGTATATTTACGGCGCATCCGTTTCAGCACATCATCATCACCAGCTTGAAGCGGCACGTGAAGATGGCGGCAAATCTTGTCGGAGTTGTTGATGACTTCAATCACTTCATCGGTAATCTGGCTTGCTTCAATCGAGCTGATGCGAATCCGTTTCAAGCCTTTTACCTGGTGCATATCCACCAGCAGCTTGGCCAGATTGTAATCCTCCAGATCTTCTCCGTATCCACCAGTATGGATACCAGTCAGTACGATTTCCAAATAGCCTGCATCCACCAGCTTTTGCGCCTGCTCGATCACGCTCTCCGGCTTGCGTGAGCGCATCAAGCCACGAGCCCAAGGAATAATGCAGAAGGTGCAGAAGTTATTGCAGCCTTCTTGGATTTTCAGCGAAGCACGCGTACGATCGGTAAACGCAGGCACATCCAGATCTTCGAATTCGCGCGCCTTCATGATGTTCCCTACCGCATTGATCGGCTGACGGTCAGCCTTGATTTGCTCTACGTATTCAAGCAATCGTTCCCGACCTTGCGTACCGAGGATTATATCGACTCCGGGAATTTCGGCAATTTCATTCGGGGAGGTTTGCGCGTAGCAGCCTGTCACGGCTACAATCGCTTCTGGATTGCGGCGAATGGCACGACGAATCACTTGTCGGCTTTTCTTATCCCCTGTATTGGTAACCGTACATGTATTGATCACGTAAACGTCCGCAGAATCGGATTCAAAATCAACGCGTTGGTAGCCGTTTGACTTGAAGAGCTGCCAAATCGCTTCCGTTTCATAGCTGTTCACTTTGCAACCTAGCGTATGGAAAGCAACTGTTGACATTGCTGTTCCTCCTTTCTTCCGGAAGAAGTATATCGTCTATTTGTTCGGCATCTGCTCAAAATGATAGGAGATGGCGGATAACGCATATTGACTGGCAGTCTCAGTCCGCAAGATGCGAGGACCCAGACCGACTGAGTTGATCCCTTTGCTTTGGGCTAGCTCTACTTCGGCTTCGCTGAAACCACCCTCCGGCCCGATCATGACCAGTAAGGAATCGTCGGGGGAAAGTGCCTGCAAGACTTCGTGCAATGTTGTTCCATTCTCCTTCTCGTAGGCGATCACAGTACGCGTATAGCCTGCTGCTTCCTCGAGTACCTGTTTGAAAGTGAGCGGAGACAGCACCTGCGGCAGCCAAGCCCGATGCGATTGTTCGGCTGCTTCCTTCACGATCTTGCTCCAGCGCTCCAGCTTCTTCCCTTCCTTTTTCGCGTCCAGCTTCACAATCGTCCGCTCCGAGGAAAATGGCAAAAAAGCATGAGCGCCCAGCTCGGTCCCTTTTTGCAGGATCCATTCCATTTTGTCGCCTTTGGGCAAGCCTTGGGCGATCGTCACGCGAACGGGCAGCTCTCGGTGTTCCTCAAGCATGCGGATCACTTCCGCTTTCACCTCTTTGGCTGAAAGCTGTGAAAGACGGGCTATGGCAACCCGTCCTTGTCCGTCGCAGACGATAATTTCCTGCCCTACTTCCGAGCGCATGACCGTGACAATATGGTGGACATCATCCCCCGTAATGGTCACGACCTGCTCGGTAAAAAGAGCAGGCTCCACAAAGTATCTCTGCATCTTTCCAACCTCACTATTTTACCGTTTTTTCGCAACGATGGCTACCCAATCATCGATGGAAACTGTCTCAACGACTTCCAATTTCGATCGTTCCAAGGCTGCCTTTACATCCGCTTCTTTTGCGCTGATAATGCCGGATGCGATAAATGTACCACCCGGCACAAGCACGCGATGAACATCATCGGTAAAGCGGACGATGATTTCAGCAAGGATATTGGCAACGACCAGTTTGACCGGCCCTTCCATGCCGTCCAGCAGATTGTTCTGAATGACCTGGATGCGCTCATGCACCTGGTTCAATTCCGTATTGGCCTGTGCCGAGCGAACAGCTACTTCATCCAGATCCATCGCTACGACATCAGATGCTCCCAGCTTAACCGCTGCGACACTGAGAATCGCTGTACCTGTCCCCACATCATAAACGTTGTCTCCCGGCGTCAGGTATTTTTCCAAAGCCCGGAGGCACAGCACGGTCGTTGGGTGTGTTCCCGTGCCAAACGCCATTCCTGGATCCATCTCAATGACGATCTCGTTGTCGTTTTTAGGCGTATACTCTTCCCATACCGGTTTGATCGTGATGCGCTCCGATACAGCGACTGGCTTGTAATATTTTTTCCAGGCGTGTGCCCATTCGTCTTCGTGTACGTCATTTACCGCGATTGTACCTTTGCCCAGATCCAGCCCATAGGATGCCAGCTGGGACAATTGTTCTTTGATTGTCTCCAGCGTCTCTCCCAATTCACCGCTGTCAACCGGCAAATACGCTTTTACAAAAACCCCTTCGGTCGGGAAATCGTCCGGGGATAATTGGTAGATTTCGCCGAACGGTGTATCCCACTCACGGTGCAACACCTCGGGGTCTTCAATCACCACCCCATTTGCTCCTATTTCATACAGGATACTCGATACCGCTTCAACAGACTCCGCTGTCGTGTGAATACTGATTTCCGTCCAATTCATGCCTACCAACTCCCCTGCTTGACTTGCCACGCCCCTCTTGGGTGGATTATTCTCCACGGAACGCTCGCTTCATTTTTTCAAAAAAACCTTCATCTTCATGCGCAACGCCCAACGGCGCATCCCCGCTTATTCCCGCGAATTCACGCAGCAATTCTTTTTGGCGCTCGGTCATTTTGGCTGGTGTGACAATCCGCACCTTTACATGCTGGTCGCCTCGGCCATTTCCACGTAAATACGGAACGCCGTGTCCACGCAGGCGGAAGATGGTCTCGGTCTGCGTGCCAGCTGGAACCTTCAGCTTCACCTTGCCGTCAACCGTTGGTACTTCCACTTCATCGCCAAGCGCCGCCTGAGCGAACGTAATCGGTACTTTGCAGTATATATCATTTCCATCCCGTTCGAAGAATTCATGCGATTTGACACGCAGCACAACATAGAGATCGCCAGGAGGACCTCCGTTGGCACCTGGTTCCCCTTCTCCGGCTACGCGCAGTTGAGCACCGTCGTCCACCCCGGCAGGAATGTTGAGATGAATCTTGCGGCGTACTTTGACCCGACCCGACCCACGGCAAGAGCCACATTTTTCCTTGATGACTTTCCCTTTTCCTTCGCATGTCTGGCAGACACGGCGATTCACGATTCGGCCAAACGGTGTATTCGCCACGACTTCCTGTTGTCCGGAGCCGTTACATGTCTTACATGTCTCTACGCCGGATCCAGCCTTCGCACCAGAACCATGGCACGTGTCGCATTCCGCTTCTTTTGGAATTTCCACGTCCACTTCTTTTCCGAAGATCGCTTCCGTAAACTCCACTTGCAGGCTAAATTGCAAATCTGAACCTTTGCGTGGGGCATTCGGGTTACGTCTGCCGCCACCACCACCAAAAAACATATCGAAAATATCACCAAAGCCGCCCATGCCCGCTCCGTCAAAACCACCGAATCCGCCGCCGCCAAAGCCCTGATTCGGATCCTGGTGGCCAAAGCGGTCATAATGCGCTTTTTTCTGGTCATCGGACAAGACATCGTACGCTTCTTTTACTTCTTTGAACTTTTCCTCGGCATCTGCCTCTTTATTGACATCGGGATGGTACTGACGCGCCAGCTTGCGATACGCCTTTTTGATTTCATCCGCGCTCGCATCCTTGCCGACACCAAGCACCTCATAATAGTCCCGTTTCATTCTCTAATCACTCCCGTATCAAGACAAACTAAATGTAATCATATCACGCAGTTGACTTGAAAAAAAGTCAAAGTCACAAAACCTGACTTTGACTTTCTTCCTCATGACATGTAAAAGCTAGCTTACTTCTTGTCGTCTACCACTTCGTAGTCGGCATCTACGACGTTGTCATTTTTCGCTTGACCAGCGTTCGCATCTGCTCCTGCTCCGCCTTGTGCTGCTTGTTGAGCTTGTGCAGCTTGCTCATACAGCTTCACCGAGATCGCTTGGATCACTTCGGAAAGCGCATCTTTGGCAGTCTTGATCTCTTCGATGTTGCCACCAGTCAATGCTGTTTTTAGCTTTTCTTTCGCTTCGTTTGCTTTATCGATTTCAGCTTGATCAATTTTGCCTTCGACTTCTTTGAGTGTTTTCTCTGTCGTGAAGACCAGTTGATCCGCTTCGTTGCGAACTTCTACTTCTTCTTTGCGCTTTTTGTCCGCTTCTGCATTCAGCTCAGCGTCTTTTACCATACGCTCGATATCCGCATCGCTCAAACCGGAGTTGGAAGTAATAGTGATGCGTTGCTCTTTGCCAGTCCCCAGATCCTTCGCTCTTACGTTCACGATACCGTTGGCGTCGATGTCAAAGGATACCTCGATTTGCGGGATACCGCGTGGTGCTGGCGGGATATCGCTCAGAGTGAAACGACCCAAGGTTTTGTTGTCTGCTGCCATTTGACGCTCACCTTGCAGGACATGGATCTCTACGGAAGTCTGGTTGTCAGCCGCAGTCGAGAATACTTGGGATTTGCTTGTCGGAATAGTTGTATTGCGCTCGATCAGGCGGGTAAAAACGCCACCCAATGTTTCAATCCCGAGAGAGAGCGGTGTTACGTCGAGCAGGACTACGTCTTTTACGTCCCCAGTCAGTACACCTGCTTGCACAGCAGCACCCAACGCTACAACCTCGTCTGGGTTCACGCCTTTGTGCGGTTCTTTGCCTGTATATTTTTTAATCGCTTCTTGTACAGCTGGGATACGAGTCGATCCACCTACAAGGATTACGCGGTCAATTTCATTTGGAGAAAGACCCGCATCTTGCAGCGCTTGACGAGTTGGTCCCATGGTACGCTCTACCAGATGTGCAGAGAGTTCTTCGAATTTTGCGCGAGTCAGGTTTACTTCCAAGTGTTTTGGACCTGTCGCATCTGCCGTAATGAACGGCAGGGAGATCGTTGTGGTCAATACACCGGAAAGGTCTTTTTTCGCTTTTTCCGCTGCGTCTTTCAGACGTTGCATCGCCATGCGGTCTTTGGACAGATCGATGCCGTTTTCTTTTTTGAACTCGTTCACGAGATAATCGATGATGACTTGGTCGAAGTCGTCGCCACCCAGCTTGTTGTCACCAGAGGTCGCTTTTACCTCGAAGAAACCTTCGGAAAGTTCCAGGATGGATACGTCAAAGGTACCGCCGCCCAAGTCATATACCAGTACGGTTTGGTCTTCCGTTTTTTCCATGCCGTATGCCAATGCTGCCGCAGTTGGCTCGTTGACGATACGAAGCACTTCCAGACCGGCGATTTTACCCGCATCCTTGGTTGCTTGACGTTGTGCGTCGTTGAAGTATGCTGGAACCGTGATAACCGCTTGAGTAACCGGTTGGCCCAGATAGCTTTCTGCATCTGCTTTCAATTTTTGCAGGATCATCGCAGAAACTTCTTGAGGTGTATATTCTTTTCCTTCGAGTGTTTCTTTATGGTTGGTACCCATCCAACGTTTAATAGAGATTACGGTGTTGTCAGGGTTGGTGATTGCTTGGCGTTTTGCTGCTTCACCGACGATGCGCTCACCGTTTTTGAAAGCAACAACGGATGGTGTAGTGCGGTTACCTTCCGCATTGGCGATAACGACTGGCTCGCCGCCTTCCATCACTGCTACGCAAGAGTTAGTTGTACCTAAGTCAATACCAATAACGCGACTCATATCGATATATCCTCCTTCTGTGATTCAAACCAGTATCTTTTAGAAATAGAATAGAAATTAGCTGTTCACTTTCACCATGGATGGGCGAATGACGCGATCCTTGAAGAGATAGCCTTTTTGGAACTCTTCAATGACGACACCCGATTCATAGTTGCTGTCTTCCACCTGCATGACTGCTTGATGGAGATGCGGGTCAAACGGCTTGCCTACTGCCTCGATTGCCACAAGCCCTTCTTTTTCGAAAACTTGGGCCATCTGGCGGTGGACCATGCTTACCCCTTGCAAGAGGGATTCTACTGTAGTGGAATCCTTGTCAGCAGCCAAAGCACGCTCAAAGTTATCAAGCGCAGGCAGCAATTCAGAGATGACCTTCAAAGATGCATACTGCGCCAAGTCTTCCTGCTCTTTGCGCATCCGTTTGCGAATATTCTCCATATCCGCCATCGCCCGCAAATAGCGGTTCTGAAAATCGTCGGCCACAGCTTTCAAACGTTCCACCTCAGCCGCAAGATCTCCGGATTCTGTAGGAGCGCTTTCGCTGTTCTGCTCTTCTACCGTTTCGTTGCCATTTTCCAAGTCAACGGTTGTTTTTTCTTCACTCAATACACTGACCTCCTGCCTAGCACGCTATGTGTAACGGCTTTATTTCTTATCAAATTGATTGGTTAACATGGTTGATAATCCGCGTGCCAGATAATCCAGCACAGAGATGACTTTATCGTACTCCATACGGGTGGGTCCAAGAATACCAACAACGCCAATGGCTTTTCCGCCAATATAGTAAGGTGTCGTTATGATGCTGCATTCCTTGATCGCATCCAGATGATTCTCCTGACCGATGCGAACCTGCATTCCTTCCCCCGGTGAAGCAAGCAGCCTGATCAATTGATCATTTTGTTCAAACAGCTCCATGATATCTTTTACTTTATCCACATCACGGAATTCTGGTTGATTCATGATTTTGGTTGCTCCGCGCAAGAATACGCGATCTGCCTCTTCCGTCACAAATGAACTCTCCAGCATGTGCAGCATCTCTTCATACTGCTCCACGTGCCGTCTCATCTCTCCCGCAATCTCCTGATAGATACGTTGGCGCAATTGCCACAGCGGCACATCCACCAGCTTCGCATTCAGGATGTTCACCAACTTTTCAATCTCCCCGGGATGCACGCCTACTGGCAGCTCTAGCAGCTTATTCTCAACGCGGCCGGTATGGGTCACGATAATCGCCACTGCCTGCGATTCGTTCAGCGGCACGATCTGGATATGCTTGAGTCGATGCTCAAACATCTCTGGCCCAAGAACGATGGAAGTATAGTTGGTCACTTGCGACAAAATGGAAGCCGTGCTTTCAATCGCCTGTTCCATTTTGCTGATCCGATCGGCAAACACTTGCTTTATATTGAAGAGATCCTGCTCAGAAATATTCCGAGGCTGGATCAGGTTGTCTACATAAAAGCGATATCCCTTGGTCGAAGGTACACGTCCAGCTGACGTATGGGGTTGCTCTAAATAACCCAGTTCTTCCAGGTCCGCCATTTCATTTCGGATGGTTGCCGAAGAAAAGCCAAC
>DASQNU010000090.1:0-4295 GCA_035644815.1 Bathyarchaeia archaeon
CCGATTGCCGGGAAATTGAATAACAATCGATATTTGTCCGTTTTGCGCGATGCGTTCATGCTGAGTTTTCCCTTGACGATCTTTGGCTCGATTGTGGTCGTTCTGACCAATCTGCCGTTTTTGGATCAATTGCTGACCGAGGGCAGCCTGCAAGCGTTTCGCGATGCCTTGGGGATTGCCCCTAATGCCACAATGGGGATCTTGACGGTATTCATTGTATTCGGGATTGGCTATTATCTTTCACGAAGTTATCAGGTAGAAGCGATTTTTGGCGGGGCGATTGCACTTACTTCATTTCTCATGCTGACACCATTTCTGTTGACGACAGAAAATGGCCAAACGGTTACGGGGGTGATTCCGCTTGATCGGCTTGGAGCCAAAGGGATGTTTCTGGGCATGATCTCGGCGTTTTTATCGGCAGAGATTTATCGTTGGACGGTACAAAAGAACTTCACGATCAAGATGCCGGATGGCGTTCCGCCTGCAGTGGCGCGCTCCTTTTCCGCGCTGATCCCGGCTACTTTAACGCTGACCGTTTTCTTGCTGATCAATATCGTGGTGACGCAGGCGTTCCATACGAATTTGCATGATCTCATTTATCGGGTTGTTCAGGTTCCGCTCGTTGGTTTGGGCAGTGGCATCATTCCAACTTTGATTGCGATTTTCTTCATTCAGATTCTCTGGTTCTTTGGCTTGCATGGTCAAATTATCGTGAACTCGGTGATGGACCCGATCTGGAATACGCTGTCGCTGGAAAACCTCAACGCATATACGGCTGGTGGACAAGTGCCGCATGTGGTGACCAAGCAATTTATTGATACGTTTACGGTCGGCATGGGCGGTACCGGGATGACGCTTGCCGTGGTTATTGCCATGCTGTGGTTCATGCGCAGCAGGCAGCTCAAGCAAGTGGGCAAGCTGGCGATTGGGCCTGGAATCTTCAACGTAAATGAGCCTGTTGTCTTTGGTTTTCCCATCGTGATGAACCCGATGATTGCGATTCCGTGGATCTTGTCGCCGATGGTTGTCACTCTTGTCACCTATTATTCGATGAAGATGGGTCTGGTACCTCCTCCCACTGGTGTGACGGTTCCTTGGACGGTTCCGATTTTCCTCAACGGGATGATGGCAACGAACTCGCTGGCTGGAGGAATCCTGCAGCTCGTCAACTTTGCCATCGTGCTGCTCATCTGGTTCCCGTTCCTGAAAGTAATCGATCGCATGAACGTGAAAAAAGAGCAGGAAGCCGGGCAGCAGCAAGAGATTTCACAATAAGGGAGATGATCATGTGAAGCAAGATAGCCAAGTCCAGTACCGTTTTCCTGCTGACTTTTGGTGGGGATCGGCTGCTTCCGCCACTCAGACGGAAGGTGCTGCGGAGCGGGACGGAAAAGGAAAAAACATCTGGGATTATTGGTACGAGCTGGAGCCACACCGCTTTCATGGCGGCGTAGGGCCTGCCGATACATCACAGTTTTATGATCGCTATGAAGAAGACATTCGCTTAATGAAAGAACTGGGGCACAATTCGTTTCGTTTCTCGATTTCATGGTCCAGACTGTTTCCGCAGGGGCATGGTGAAATCAATGGGAAAGCGATTGACTTCTATAACAGTGTGATTGATCAATTGCTTGCGAACGGTATCGAACCGTTTGTCAATCTTTATCATTTTGATATGCCGTTGGCGTTGCAGGAAAAAGGGGGATGGGAGAGCCGCTTTGTGGTGGATTGTTATGCTGAGTATGCGGCAACGGCATTCCGTTTGTTTGGGGATCGAGTCAAGAAGTGGTTTACCCACAACGAGCCGATCGTTCCCGTCGAGGGCGGCTATTTGTACAATTTCCATTATCCGAATCTTTGCGACTTTCAAAAGGCGGTACAGGTCGGCTATCACACCGTATTGTCCAGCGCCAAGGCGATCAAAGCTTATCGTGAGCTGGGGCAGGACGGTCAGATCGGAATTATTCTCAACTTGACCCCGTCCTATCCGCGTAGCAATCATCCGGCGGATTTGGAGGCTTCCCGGATTGCGGACGCCTTTTTTAACCGCTCGTTCTTAGACCCTTCCGTAAAGGGAACTTTCCCTCCTGACCTGGTCGAGCTTTTGCGAAGTGTTGATCATTTGCCGGTCATTGAGGAAGGAGATTTGGAGCTGATCAAAGCGAATACGATTGATCTGTTGGGGATCAATTACTATCAGCCACGTCGTGTAAAGGCGCGTGAGTCTATGCCGAATCCTCAAGCTCCTTTGCTGCCAGAGCACTTTTTCGATTTCTATGAAATGCCCGGGCGTAAGATGAATCCATACCGGGGATGGGAGATTTACGAGAAAGGCATTTATGATATCCTGATCAATGTGAAAGAAAACTACGGCAACATCCCTTGCTTCATTTCCGAAAATGGCATGGGGGTTGAACATGAAGAGCGGTTCCTTGACGAGCAAGGCATGATTCAGGATGATTACCGGATCGAATTCATCCAGGGGCATTTGAAAGAGGTTCATCGGGCGCTTCAAGAAGGGGCAAATGTGAAGGGATATCATCTGTGGACCTTCATGGATAACTGGTCCTGGATGAATGCCTATAAAAACAGATATGGCTTTGTTTCGGTTGACCTGGCCGATGATGCCAAACGTACAGTGAAGAAAAGCGGTTATTGGTTTAAAGCGATGGTCGAAAAGCAAGGCTTTTAGTCGGGGGAGAAAAAGATGGTCAGTGTGGCCATCTTTTTCAGCTTAGTAAGAGACATGGGGCTGCGATTGGCTGTGCAGTCATGGGATTCCATATTATAATGGAGAAGCAGATATGTACGGAAAATCGTTTTCAAAAAGGAACTGGAGAAAAAGCAAAAATGACAACGACTAAGTATGAAGCTATCGCCAACGAAATGAGAAATCGCATACGCAACGAATACTATCCGACCGATCAGCCGATTCCCGACGAGCTGACATTGGCTGAGGAGTTCTCCTGTAGCCGGATGACGATGAAAAAGGCGCTCGAAGTGTTGGTCATGGAGGGGCTGCTTCACCGTAAACGCGGCCATGGCACCTTCATCTTGAAATCAGCCCTGCAAAAGCAGCTGGTACATGTGCTAGAAAAGGAAACGATCGGTTTGACGGAAACGGCGAAGGGAAAGAAAGTGACCAGCCATATTGTCGAATTCAGCGTCGAATTTCCGAATGAAATAGTAGCGAACTACTTGGCCATCGAGAGTACGGATCCCGTTTACAAAATCATTCGGGTGCGTTTTGTCGAAGGGGAGCCCTATGTGATTGAGAAGACATACATGCCCGTACAGCGGATTCCCGGCATCAATGAAGAGGTGCTGCATGGCTCCGTATACCAGTATATCAAAGGGAAGCTTGGGCTAACGATTGCCAGCACCCATAAAATGATCCGGGCTGACAAGCCTAATGAGCTGGATCAGAAGTATTTGAATTGTAAAAAGGACGATCCTGTATTAGAAGTAGAGCAAATCGTGTTTCTCGGCAGCGGTCAGCCTTTTGAGTATTCCTTTGCGCGGCATCGGTATGACAAATTTGTGTTTACTACTCTCAATATTAAGAAGTAGCGGGGAGCTTCTTACACATGAGCGAACTTCTGCAAGGGCTTGTCTAGGAATTTTCCTCGATAAGCCTCTTTTTCTTTTTCGTAGTCTAAACAAGAATCCTGCGTAAGGTGCCGACGATAAGGATGAAGAAGAAAGATTTCTAAAGTAGGGAACGTTGTTGTATGGTGATATTTTTGATGCCGTTCTACATGTATATCTTTGGTCAATAGGCGTCGGGGATCGGGTTCATATCGGTTAACTAATCAATTTCCAAATATTTATCTTGATTTTACTATCGGTGATGTGATAGATTTTATTTCGGCCCGATAAACAGGCCAGCAACTTAACGAAAGTGATGGCAATGAACGCTTTTTGTTCATTGTGCAGAACATCAGAGTTGCTAAAAATTTTCACTTGAAATGAACTGCATAAATGTGTTATCTTTATTTTCGGCCTCCGATAAGGCTGAAGAAACATGACCTAGCAGATTATAAAAAACCGATAATTACCACTTGATTTTATGGGAGTGAACGTGATATATTGGTTTTCCGCCCATCTTGGTGCGGTAGTGAAAATGTGAAAATGTTCTTTGAAAACTGAACAGCAAAAGCGTGAAACGAGTCAATCAATTACTTGTTTCAAATAAGCCAAGCTTAAAGCTTGAGCAACGATTAAACACCAATTTATTGGAGAGTTTGATCCTGGCTCAGGACGAACGCTGGCGGCGTGCCTAATACATGCAAGTC
>DASQNU010000091.1:0-43229 GCA_035644815.1 Bathyarchaeia archaeon
GCAAAAGATCAATCCCGTCTTCGAATGTTTCCGCTTCAAAACAGATGGATAACGGGACAACATGGACATCATGCTTTGCTTCCCAATCCTCCGGTATATAGGCGGTGCTGTCGGTAACCCAGGCGATTTTCTTTTTCATCAGCGTTCCTCGTTTCGGTCATATTTCGGCAGATCAGGCGGTAAGCTGCGTAAAATTTGATTGAAGTTTTTCTTGCCTGTTGTCAATATGGCTGAAAAAAACAGGTATAGGTCCATCATATAACGAAAAGCAAGGTATGCCTACGACAAATTATTACTACTTTCGGACAATTGCATAAAAAAGTCCCCCTTTAGAGAAGGGGACACGAAAAAGTACGTCTATTCCTGCAGCATCACGTTCACAAAGCCTTTCGGAGCCAGCACATTCATATGATCCACATGAGGATCAGGGGTTTTGGCGGTAGGACGAGAATAGACGATCTTACTCTCGAATTTGTTGGTAAGAAGATACACATCGATGATTTGATCGCCGATAGAACGTGTTTCTTTTGGTTCGCCAAACACCTTCTTAATCTCGCTGCGGGTCAGCTCGCGCAGTCGCAAATCAAAAGAGCGTATCTCTACGATTTGCATACCTTTATTGTAGCCGAAGACGATTCCTTGTTCCGGATAGCTGGCATACATAATCCTCTGATACATATTTGTTGCATAGGGTGTTCCCCACTCATTTTCCACGGCATCGAACATCGTCTGTCCAACGGGGTATTCAGAGCCGAGCACCTTTCCTTCCGTGGCAAGGTAACGCATCCCTTCGGCAAGTTCCAGGTTGCTGCCGATCGCCATCAAATTGCGCATACCCACCGGATAGAGAAGCCGGACGGATTTTACCAGGCGCACCGGATTGTCTGAAGTCTCTTCCAAGCTTACGAGCAGACGGTATTTACCCGCCACAGGATAGGTATAGGTGATTAGTCCGTTCATGTCCTGTGTAGCATCGGGTTGCCCAAGCGTGTGTATGACCTCGGTTTCCCGAATGGCTGGGAAGCGAGGATCGAAGAGTTGAATATCCACGACCTGCATGCCTTTGTTGTACCCGATAATCGTCTGGTGACCTTTCACGTAAGAAGCGTAGCTAATACCATTGGCCGAAAAGGTTTGTTCCGGCTCGCCCCACTTCGCTGTGACATCCTCAAACATCGTTTTTTCCAAGCGAAAAGGTCCGTCTAGTATGCGCCCTGATTCAGCTGATTTCATAAACGACATAAGCAGCGATTGCTCTGCACTGTGAGCTGGAGCAACATCCGGGGTTGTACCGACAGGGATGTGTCCGACCGAGCGCATGGCAGAAGCTGCTGCTGTCGGCTTGGAGAACCAACCAATTTTTGCGATTCCGATATAAAGGAAAGCGCCAAGCGCCACCAGTGAGCTCAAAATGATCGCACTTCTTTTCAAGGGATTCCCTCCTAATTGTCTACTCATAGATTGGACGGATCAGGTGAGAACTTATTACATCTTTTCTCAAAAAAAGGCGATTGGGAATCCTTGACAAACGATGTGATGGATAAGTAAAGTGGAAAATATAAAAAACGCAATATTTTCCATATTTTCTATGTAGGGTGGTAACAATGGAGGCACGAATTGTCGCTGTAGCGGAAAAGGAAATCCAAACGAAAGGACTCAAGTTCACCATGGGTGATCTGGCCAAAGCGGCTGGGATCAGTACGAAAACGTTGTACAGCTTCTTTGAGTCGAAGGAAGCATTAATCGAACATATCATTCGCGCAGTGATGAATCAAATCATGGAGAAGCATGCCCAGATTGCAGCACGAAATGATCTTGACCCTGTAGAGAAGCTCAGGATGCTCCTGGCTAACATGCCTGCGAGCTACGGGCTGACCAATCTGCGTGTATGGAGCGAGCTAAAACGGTATTACCCCGGGCAATGGGCATTGGTCGAACAATGTATGCAGTTCGGCTGGGATGAGGTACAGGAATTGATGGAAGCGGGAATGGTACAAGGGTATTTTCGCCGGGTGCATATTCCTATGTTCATACACATGTATATCGGCGCTTTTGAACAGATCGTCAACAATCAGACGGCAGTCACAAGCGATATGACGGTCAACCAAGCGCTTGATGCGATTATTGATATTCTATTATCCGGGCTGCTTGAGTCAGGATCAAAGGGGGAGGGGCAGGAATGAGTTGGATTTACATGATGATGGCGATTTGTCTGGAGGTGGCTGGGACGACGAGCATGAAACTCTCCCATGGGATGAGCAAGCCGATCCCCACTGTGCTGATGATCGTTTTTTATTTGGGCAGCCTCGGCTCGCTTAGTCTTGCACTCAAACAGCTCGAAGTAGGGACGGCATATGCCGTATGGTCGGGAGTAGGAACGGCGCTGATCGCGGTGATCGGGTTTCTCTTTTTCCACGATCAGATTACCTGGCAAAAAGGAATAGCCATCGGGCTGATCATCGCCGGCTGCGTGCTGCTCAATCTGAATAGTGGCATGCATGGCGAAGCTTCCGGGAAGACAGTGCGGGAGTCGTCTTCTGTGGCAATGCTTGGGGATCGGGAGGGCTTATGAAAGGCTTGCAAGCTTTCTTCTGGGTTACGGAATGGTTGGCAGCCGCTTGCCTTGGTTTCGCTTGTGCTCACCTTCGGGGCTTCAGGCGATAGCCTTTTGGGCATTCACCAGGTACTACGATCCAGCATGGTGGCTTCCGAATCTGTACTTGCTGCTTTATCCCTTATGGTTTCTACCTAGATTCTTGCGAGGCATTAATTGATAAGGGGCTGGCTATCATCAGCCACGCGAGGAAGGGAAGAGAGGGACGGGCGGAGTCTTTGTCACACCCGCTCAGGTGTAGCTTCCAAAAACGGTACACGCTTGTCGCGCAACCCCGTCGGTTGAATACGCTTCTGTGAAACCTTTTGCGCGACGTACCGTTTTTGGCAGCGGAGCCGGACAGTCTCCACTCCCTTGCGGATGTGGCAAGAATGGAGCCCCGCCCTCTTTTCCCTTCCCCCACCACCATGTTTGCACAAACAGCCGAACCCTATGAACGAGACGCCCGGCCCGGCTATTCTCCCTTTAAGGAAATGCTGTCTTTCACCAAACGAACGAATTCCAGCTGTTCCTCCCCCTGTGCCGAAGCTTCCGCAAGTGAGAGTACCTCGCGTAAGGAGCTTTCTTTGGCCCAAAAGCTGTTCCGCATGATTTCCCCATATTCGGCTACGGCTGCTAAAAACTGCACGTCTCTTGGCAGCTGCTGTGACAAATGGAGCGACTGCTGAAGCTCCTGAACCTTTCCGGAATCCGGGAGCTGATAACGAAGACGGACGGCTCCCAGGCTGTCATCGGAAGGGTTTTTCCGTTTGACCTCATAGAGGGCTGTTACCGTATGGCCAGCGCCTACCTCGCCGCCGTCCACCTGATCATTGCGGAAATCCTCATCTCGTACATCCCGATTTTCGTACCCGATCAGCCGGTAGCGATCCACTTTTTGCGGGTCAAACTCGACCTGGATCTTTGCATCCTTGGCGATGGTTTGCAGGGTGCCGGTAAGTGTCTCCGTGAAGATGCGACGCGCCTCTGAAAAGCTGTCGATATAGGCATAGGTGCCGTCACCTTTATCGGCTAGCTGTTCCATCAATACATCGTTGTACGTGTCCATGCCAAAACCAAATGTGCTTAAGAAAATGCCGCGGCTCGCATATTGCTCGATCGTCCGCAAGATGCCGTCCGGTCCTGTCTCGCCTACATTGGCTACCCCATCGGAGCACAGAATGACACGGTTGGTGGCTTCTTCATCAAATGCTTCCGCAGCCATCGCATAGCCGAGCTGCAAACCTTCTTCGGCATTGGTCGAGCCTTCGGACTCCAGCTCGTCAATCACTTGCAATATCTTTTCCTTTTGGGCGATAGACGTTGGCTCCAATACGCGCCTGCCCTCGGAGCCGTATACAACGATGCCTACCTGGTCGTTTTTGTTCAATTGATTGACCAACACCCGAAGGCTCTTTTTGACCAGTCCTAAACGATTTTCCTCGTTCATCGAACCAGACACATCGATCACAAAGACGAGATGGGCGTCCTTTCGTTTTTGAACAGGAATCTCTTTGCCTTTAATCCCGATGCGCAGGAGATCGTAGCCTTTGCCGAAGGGGGAGGGCGCACCATCTACATGGATGGCAAAAGTGCCTTTGGTTGGCGCGGGATAGGGAGCGGGGAAATAATTGATGAATTCTTCTACACGAATCGCTTCTTCCGGGGGAAGCGTGCCCTCATGAATATAGTTGCGCACAACGGAATAGGAGCCTGTATCAACATCTACCGCAAACGTCGATAAATGATCATCCTCTGTAGCAATAAACGGGTTGGTGCCATAATTCTCGAAGAACGCGTCCGGTTGCTGGCGTTGGACAGGTTTTTGCAGTGCATATCTGGCGGCATCTTGTGTGCTGCTGGCGGGTGCAGAAAGGGCATGGGTTTCTTTTGCGGAATGGTCGGCACTTTGAGCTGCGCTCGGCTGTTTGTACTCGCGGCTTGCTTGTGGTGCTTCCTGTCGGTTGCCGCAACCGGTCAGGACGAGAGCAAGCGCGAGTGATCCTGTAATCCATTTTGCATGCATGACATAACCCCCTTTTTTCATCAGACGTGAAAAAAAAAGGAACGTTTCGTATCGAAACGTCCCTTTTTGGTCCTGTGCGAATGCGCCTAGGATCGGCTTATCGCTTTTTTAGTTGCGCTTGATGAAAGGAGGGATGGTCGGCTTGGCTTGATCATTGATCTGGTCGCTGTCCCGGTCGTCCCGGTCTGCAGGCGACTCAGAGTGGGTCAACAGCCAGTCGAGCAGCTCGTCCATGAATTCTTCCTGTGTGATTTTTTTCTCGGCTTTCCGCTTGTGCAGATCCTCTAAAAATGCTTGCAGATCATTGGGGACAGCATACGCTTCGTCGGGCTTTTTCTCCTTTTGCTGCTGCTTGGCCCGAATCAAATCAGGCGGTTCAGTGGCGGCATGTGCAGAAATAGGGAGTGCCAGACAAAGTGTCATGACGGAAGCAAACAGGCAGCGGCTCGATTTTTTCATTCCTTGATCACCTCACGATCTGGTGTGGGATTTTTCACTCGCTTTCTACAGTAAAGGGATGGGAAAAAGCCGTAAATCCTCCTTCAGGTTGATTCTTTCTCATTCACGATCCTGAGAGCAAGGAGAGGATGTATGCTTTCAGATCGACTATACGTTTGGGCGGCTGTGGGATCGGGCCGTTTGTGGCGATGATAAAGGGAAAAAGCGTATCGCTGGCGTCAAGCGAGCCATGGTTGCCCCCGCCTGGATGATTGGGAGCACCATCTGCGCGAATCTCAGCTCCCGGTTGGGCCGTAATGACCAAAAAGCGCCCGGGGTGGGAGTGGAGCGCGCTATGTAAGCGAGACAAACCATCCGGATAGGTGATGGAGGCCCATTTTCCCTGCCGTGCTTCCAGATTCATGGCACTTGGATCTCCGCGCAGCTCCCAGCGCTGGCCAAACTCATCCAGCTCTTTGCCGCCAGTCCGGTAGCTCAGCTGTTTGCCGCCACGCAGCACATGTATCCAATCTTGCTCTTTCCATGCAATCAGATCGATGCGTTTCTCTCGCATTAACCGATCGACGAGCATCTGGAGGGACACCCGTTCGGACAAAGCATAGACATAGCTCATCCGACCATTGACGGCAACCGCGACATCATTCTCGGTCTTATTCCGTTGTCCCAGCCGATAGAGGGAAAAACCGGAAAGAAGCGATTCTATATCGATGAGCGCGTTTTCCTTGGAGGAATGGGTGGCAGTGACGCCGCTGTCTCCGGAAAGGATAAAGACATAGTGATTCAATGCTTCCTCCCAGCTTCCGAAGGCATTCAGGATCGACTGTAATTGCTGGTCTAGTTTGCGTACGCCTTCCAGAGAGGCGGGACCATGCTTATGCAGCTCTCCATCCATATCAGGAAAATAGGCAATGGTTACATCCGGGAGACGGTTTTCCTTTACTAGCGCGATCAAGCTTTGCGTGGTGTAGTCATTATTCATGCCCATGGAGTTCAACGGTCCGTCAGGCAGAGCTTTTTTGGTGACTTTTGCGACTCCACCGAGGGCAAACAGGTCGGGAGCATGGACACTTAGGCTATAGACACCTTTTATACCGAAATGATGGGTGCGGGCTCCGCGAAAAAGCAAGCCGTTGATTGAGGCACTGGTAAAGCCTTTGGCTGCCAGTTCCTCGTGCAGTGTAGGGGTCTGCTTGGATAAGTGCTGCTGGTTCAAACGATAGAAGCTATCGGAAATCCATTTGAAGGGGCCAGGCTTCCAGACTACACGCAAGCCGTCTCCATAATCGATCATCCGCTGTTCCGCCGAATGAAACCAGAGCAAACCAGGGATCCGGTGGCGGTCTGCATACGTGCCTGTCAATAGCGTGCTGTCAATGGTGACTGACATGGTAGGGAAGGAGCTGATCATGTCGCGGCGATAGACCCCCTTTTGCAGGAGAAAGGCGAGAGCGGGCGCTTCATTGCGTCTCACGAGTTGTTCAATGGACTCCGCGAGCAAGGAATCAACCAACAGGAGAATGACTTTTCGATTTACCGGAGAAACAGCGGTACGAACGGTTTTTTCCTGCCAATGGAAGGCTCCTGTCGAAATGAACAGATAGGCAGCTACAAAGAGCAGCAGGATGGGAATCAGAATGTAAGGCAATGCTCTGTGCATCATGTCAGCCTAGCTCCTTACAGCGTGGTTTTCCCTATTGTATCCATCTGCTCGGCGAACTATATGGCCGCAAACAAGAAGCCACCCTAGCGACGATGGGCGGCTGCAAAATATCGATTGGTAGGGCGGCCAACACCTCCATAGGAGATATCGCGCTTGACCTGCCCGATTTTTTCGAGATATTCCAAATAGCGTCGGGCGGTTACCCGGGCGATACCGACTCTTTCTGCCACTTCTTCTGCGGAAAAAGAGGCGGACGATTGCATCAGCTGTTGAACGATTTGCTGCAAGGTAATATCATTTAAGCCTTTCGGAAGCTGGTCTTTTTTCAGCGGTTCTGCATCACCCGGGCCGTGAAAGAATTGATCGAGCTCTCGTTGCGAGATATTTTCCTCCTGCTGCAAACGCGTTTTCATCTGGACGAATTTATCCAGCGCCTGCTTCATGCGTTCCATTTTAAAAGGCTTGATAATATAATCGATCACACCGCCACGCAGCATGGTCTGGATGGTCTCCGAATCCTTGGCCGCGGAAACGACGATGACATCGATCGGATTCTCTTCACTGCGCAGACGCTTGAGTGTACGGATCCCGTCCAGAGCAGGCATGAAGATATCCATGACGGCCAATTCCGGCTGCAGCTTGGCGATCATCTCAAGCCCTTCCGCTCCGTTGCTCGCAAGTCCGACTACTTGAAAGCGCGGATCGTTATGGATGAATTGCCGATTGATCTCTTGCACCATGGCGTCGTCCTCGATGACCACGACTCGATATGTTTGTTCTTTCATGCTTGCGCTCCACCTTTCATTGGGAACGTGATCAGGAAGCTTGTACCCATACCGGGCTCTGTTTCGCATTTCATTTCTCCATGATGCTTGATCACCAGTTGGTTGACGAGGTGCAAGCCAACGCCGCGATTCGGTGTCTGTTTTGTGCTAAAGCCTTTTTCCAGCATTCGCTGATACGTTTCTTCATTCATGCCGGATCCATTATCCTCTACCAAGACGGAGCAGACTTCCTCATTTTGTTCCATGCTCACAAAGATGTGCTTATCCTTGCGTTCTATATTTTCAAAGGAATCAAAGGCATTCTCGATCAGATTGCCGAGGATTAAAACAAAATGATGATGGTCCATCAGGTCGGGGAACTGGTCAAGATTGCTGTTTCGATCGATTTCCACATCGATGCCTAGCTCTTTGCCCCGGCGAATTTTACTGAGCAGCAAACCGGAAATGCTCTTGTCGGCGATCCGGTTTGTAAAAAAGGATGCTAGCTCTTCCTGCTCCTCGCTCACTTCGAACAAATACTCCAAGGCTTTCTCTTTCTGATCAAGCTGGAGTAGACCTGCGATGGTATGCAGCTTATTCATATATTCGTGATTTTGCACGCGCAGCGCATCGACAAACTCTTTGACACCTGTCAGTTCCTCGGCCATGCGGGCAACCTCCGTGCGATCCTGAAAAATGGCAATCGCACCCACTGTTTTGTTGTTCACTTTGATCAGAAAGCGGTTGGACCAGAGCAGCGTATTGCCAAAGCGCAGCTCCTGATTCGAAATGGATTGCTGCAACTCCAGAATTTCAGGCAGTCTGGTATCGGGAATGACCTCGCGAATCGGTTTGCCCAGCACATCGCCGCTCACCCGGAAAATTTGTTTGGCTTTATCGTTAAAAATGGTAATATGCTCGTTATTATCAATGGCGATGACTCCCTCATGCATCGCGTGGAAGGTAGCTGTGCGTTCCTCCAGAATGCGAGCGATTTCATGCGGCTCGAGATTGAACATTTGCCGCTTCAGATGCCTGGCCAACTGATAGGAACCAAATATCCCGAATAGCAGAGAAAAGGAAAAGGTGAGGCTCAGGTTATGCTTTTGATTCATGAGCAGTTCCCCGATGCTCGGAAGCAAATGTCCCACCATGACAACGCCCACCTGAATGTGATCTTTGTTCATGACCGGGACGTATGCCCGAATTGCCGTCCCCAATTCCCCTTGCACTTTTTCGGTATAGGAGTTTTCGGCAAAGGCTGACTCGATTTCCCGCCGTTTATAACGAGTGCCAATCCGGTGCTCAAGTGGATCAGATAGACGAATACCGTTCATATCGAGAACGACAATATAGGTAACATTGTTGACAATCTGAAACTTTTTCGCAATCGGATGAATCAGCGCTGCATCAGCCGAATGTTCGAGACCTTGGGCAACAGCCGGAATTTCTGCGAGACTTCTGGCGGTTGTCAGAAGCCTTTGGCGCAGATCTTCCTCGGTCAAGCGAATGAGGCTGCCGATATGGACAAAACCAGCCATCATCAGCGAAAACAGGACGATCGTGGTCGAGAACAGCATGATTTTCCATTGAATCTTGATTCGCGTGGACAGGTCAGTACTTCCTTTCAGCAGAGAAATGTTGTTACTATATTTTAGAGAGAAGTTTCGGCTAAGATCAATAGAAAGTAAGCGGGGGTAAGAATGAAGTCTGTGATCAGCAGTGTACTGTTGCTGTTGCTTGGCGCGATGGCAGCTTTTTTTACAGTATGGCCGAATGACCAGTTCACCAACAAGCTCGCCGATGACGTGGAGCAGGAAGGACTCAGGGAGCGCATTATCATCAAATTCAGTCACGTGGTGGCCGAAAACACCCCAAAGGGACTCGCGGTTGAAAAATTTGCGCAGCTGGCTCATGAGAAAACAGGTGGAAGAGTGGAGGTGCAGGTGTACCCAAACAGCATCCTATATTCGGACCACAATGAGATCGAGGCACTCAGGCAAAATCAGATTCAAATGATTGCGCCTGCTTTTTCCAAGGTCGCGACACTAGATCCTGCCTGGCTTGTGCTGGATCTCCCTTTTGCTTTTTTAGATCAGCAGAGTGTGGAAAAGGCATTTGCAGGCGAAATCGGAAAGACGCTGTTTGCTACCCTGGAGCCGCACGGATTGAAAGGGATGGCTTTTTGGAGCAATGGATTCAAGCAGATGACAAGCAGGAAAAATCCGTTAGTGGCTCCTGAAGACTTTGCGGGTCAACGCTTTCGGATCATGAGCAGCGACGTGTTGGAGGCGCAGTTTCAAGCCCTGCAGGCAAACGCTTCACCGATAGCCTTCAACGAAGTGTATCGCAATATTGAAGCAGGCTCTGTCGATGGACAGGAAAATACCGCTTCAAACATTATTACCAAAAGGCTGTTTATGGGGCAAAAATACATGACGATCAGCAATCATGGATACCTCGGCTATGCAGTGATGGTTAACCAATCTTTCTGGGAGAATCTTCCGCCTGACATTCAGCAGAAGCTGACGGAAGCCATGGCGGAAGCAACGGCTTGGAATCATCAGCAAGCGACGGAGATGAACGAGAAGCAGCTGGCCTATTTGCAAGAGAACACGGATTTGCAGGTACATGAGCTGACCCCCGCCGAGCGGCTGCGTTGGCAAGAAGCTTTTCGGCCTGTGTATGAACAATTTACCCCGATCATTGGGGAACAACTGATGGATCAGCTTAAGCAGCTGCAGGAGCAGAGATGACACAATCTCTGCTCTTTTCTTTTCTGAGACCAAAAAGACCAAAAGGAACAATACGACCGTAAGATTTCATTTCCGAAGCAGAAGACCTACAATGAAAACACCAAAAAGAAAACGCTTTCAACAAAGGGGTGTCGAAACGTGCGAATCAATTTTAAAAACTTAACGGTTCAAGTGGTAATCGCAATCATAGTGGGTATTTTGGTTGGTCATTTCTTTCCAGCCTTTGGTAAGGAACTAAAAGTAATCGCCGACGTGTTCGTCAAGCTCATTAAAATGATCATTCCACCGATCGTATTCTTCACGATCGTCGTAGGGATCGCTAGCATGGGTGATATGAAAAAGATCGGGAAAATCGGCGGAAAAGCGCTGCTTTACTTCGAGATCGTGACCACGTTTGCCTTGGCCATTGGTTTAGTCGTTGTGAACATCGTCAAACCAGGGCTAGGGATTGATAAGAGTGCAGCAGGCGCAGGAGACATCTCCAAATATACGAAAGCAGCAGAAGAAAGCAGCCATGGCTTCATCGACTTTGTTGTCAATATCATTCCAGACAACGTAGTAGCAGCAATGGCCAAAGGCGAACTGTTGCCGATCCTGTTCTTCGCGGTATTGTTCGGACTTTCGCTGGCTGCGATGGGTCAAAATGCCAAGCCGGTGATTCAATTGTTCGATAAGCTGTCCCACGGTTTCTTCGGTGTCGTGAACATGATTATGAAAGTTTCACCGATCGCGGCTTTTGGGGCCATGTCTTACACTATCGGGCAATTTGGAATCGCTTCCTTGTTCTCGCTTGGCAAACTGATGGCTTCCGTGTACCTCACCATGTTCTTCTTTATCGTGTTGGTTCTCGGTGGTATCGCAAAATACTACAACTTCAACATCTTCTCGTTCATCCGTTATATTAAAGAAGAGATCCTGCTTGTATTGGGAACCTCTTCCTCCGAATCCGCTTTGCCGCGAATGATGGAGCGCTTGGAGAAGTATGGTTGCTCTAAGTCCGTAGTAGGTCTGGTTGTTCCAACCGGTTATTCCTTCAACCTGGATGGTACCTCCATTTATCTGTCCATGGCCGCGATGTTTATCGCGCAAGCCTACGGTATTGAAATGTCCGTCTGGCAGCAGTTGACGCTGTTAGGAGTACTGATGCTCACATCCAAAGGGGCTGCAGGTGTCACAGGTTCCGGCTTCATCACGCTGGCAGCAACATTGGCTGCTTTCCCAATGATTCCGGTTGAAGGGATTGCCTTGCTGCTCGGTGTTGACCGCTTCATGTCCGAAGCTCGTGCGATTACCAACCTGATCGGGAACGGTGTGGCAACCGTGGTTATCGCGAAAACAGAAAAGGAATTCCATCCGGTGCATGCAGCTGATGGAATCGAAGCAGAGACAAGAACGGCTTAATGCTTACTAGGTAATACAGGACTGCCCTTCAATTGGAGGGGCAGTCTTTTTCGTGGTTAGTGGTAAAATTCGTGGCTGCGGTGGGGAGAGCACGTTTCGCAACTCCGATTCATTCTACGCCCCATTGTGAAGTGGGGACTGTCCGCTCCGCAGGCGCTCCGTTTCGAAACATGCTCTCCAGCGTAGCAGAAGCTGTTTCAAAAAGATAAAAAGATTGATAGAAGCATATTGTTGTCCTGCTTTTATTCTTTTTTCACTCGATTTTCTGTAACACCCACGTAAGGAAGGGAAGAGAGGGACGGGGCGGAGTCTTTGTCACACCTTCTGAGGTGGAGCTTCCAAAAACGGTACACGCTTGTCGCGCAACCTCTACGTTTGAATAAGCTTCCTCGAAATTTTTGCGCGACGTACCGTTTTTGGAAGCGGAACCGGACAGTCCCCACCCCCTTGCGGGTGTGGCAAGAATGTAGCCCCGACCTCTCTTCCCTTCCCCCACCACGATGTTTGCACAAACGCAAACCACTGTCAGAACTTATCATTGAGCAATCGGAAAATCTCTGTCAAAATAGACTACATGCTTTAAGCAATCTCAATTTTTGGACGATGCAAGGGAGATTTCCATGAAGACCGAACGATTTTTCACCCGCCCGCTGGGAATCGTCATCGCAGCGACCATCACGATGTTCCTATGGGGAAGCGCATTTCCGATGATCAAGAAAAGCTACACGGAGCTGGCGATCGCACCGAATGAAATATTTGAACAAATGCTTTTCGCGGGATACCGCTTTGTGTTGGCAGGTTTGCTGATCATGGGTGTGATGGCAGTGACAGGGAAGGGCTTTCGTTATGAACGAGGCTCCTTACCGGGATTGGCGAGGGTTGCCCTATTTCAGACCTTTTTCCAATATGTGCTGTTTTATATCGGGTTAAGCTACAGCGGAGGGATGCAGGGAGCGATCATAGCAGGGACAACCTCCTTTTTTCAGATCATCCTTGCCCACTTTATGTACAAAAATGATAGTCTGGATTGGCGAAAAACGCTTGGGATGGTGCTAGGATTCTTGGGGGTTATTCTAGCCAATGCAACGAAAGGGCCGCTCCAGCTTTCTCTGGGTCTTGGAGAAATGTTGCTGCTGGGAGCGATGTTCTGCGGAGGATTGGGAAATATCTTAGCGCGTAACGAGACCGCCCGGATGGACATTCTCTATATGACATCCTCGCAAATGATTTTGGGGGGATTGGGATTAACGTTGGTCGGAGCGAGTAAAGTTGGATTCTTCCCTTTTACCTTTTCGCCCAGCGCCCTCTGGATGTTACTCTATTTGGCTTTTTTGTCCGCAGCAGGTTTTGTCCTGTGGAATAACGTGATGAAGTATAATAAGGTTGGCAATGTTTCGATGTATATGTTCCTCATCCCTGTATTCGGGGTATTTCTGTCAGCCGTGATTTTGCACGAGACATTGCATGCATCCGTGCTGGCCGCCTTGCTTTTGGTGGTGATCGGTATCGTGATCGTCAACCGGCAAAAGAAGGTACAGCCACAGTCAGACCAGAGATAGTGTTCGAAAATGGAGAGGAGAGAAGCCATGTCATTCAAAATTGTGTTTTTTGACATTGACGGCACCCTGTTAAACGAAGAGAAACAGCTTCCGGCAGATGCGAAGGAAGCGGTACGTCGACTGAAGCAGCAAGGAGTGCGGACAGCTATTGCGACCGGACGTGCTCCATATCATTTGCAGGACCTTGCCCGCGAGCTCGACATCGACACATTTGTCAGCTTCAATGGTTCCTACGTATTTTCAGAGGGCAAAGTCATCTATGAGGACACGATTCAAAAGGAAACCTTGGCGGGAATGGAAGAGATGGCGGCTCAATACCAGCATCCACTCGTGTTCCTGAACGCCCACGAATATGCTACGAACCATCACAATCATCCGTTTGTATTGGACGCTTTTGCCCACATCAAAATGGGGCCGCCGAAATTTGATCCAGCTTTTTGGAAAGAAAATCACGTGCATCAAGGATTTCTCTGCTGTGAAGAAGGACAGGAAAAAGGCTTTGTGGAAAGCTTCACGGAGGTCAGCTTTGTCCGTTGGCACCCGTTTGCGCTAGATGTGCTTCCGAAAAACGGCTCCAAGGCACGCGGAATTGAAGCGCTCTTGAATCACCTCGGCATTTCAGCGAAGGAAGCGGCAGCGTTTGGCGATGGCCGTAATGACAAAGAAATGCTCGCTTATGTGGGTGCAGGCGTAGCGATGGGCAATGCTCACGAAGAACTGCTACCATTTGCGGATATGCAAACGAAGCATGTAGACGAAGGCGGCATCCGTCACGGCTTGGAAATGATCGGATTGTTAAAATAGCATAGATGATGATCAAAAACACCTCTTGCAGGTGTTTTTTGCATTTATATACTTCATGGAAATATCACCCGCTTGTTATGAATTTGTTATCGAACTCACATCCTCCTTCCATATATTTCAGGTAAAACCTTATATTATCTTGTTCAAGGGAAGGGAGGAGAGCATTTGAAAAAGAGGTATCTTGTACTGAGTCTCATCGTAGCCGGTCTTGTGGCAAGCACCGTCTTGTTTTGGGAAACAATTCAAGATGCTTTTCAGTCGGACGGGAAACAGGCAAAAGCGGCTTTTGAAAGATATACAGCCAATTGGCAAGCCATGAATTTTAGCGAGATGTACGAACAGCTTTCCACAGAGACAAAAGCCAAAATGACAAAAGAGATGTTCATCAAGCGTTATCAGAATATTTACGATGGCATTGAAGCGAAGCAACTACAGATCGAACCGATCTTTAGCGATCAGACAGAGCCGGATGAAACCGGAAAGTTCGTCTTCGACTACCGGGTGGGCATGCACACATTCATCGCTCCGTTATCCTTTACAGGCAAAGTGACAATGGTGAAGGAGAAGCAGACTGAGGAAAAGGATTGGTACATCCAATGGAATCCGTCCTTTATTTTCCCCGAGATGGAGGAGGGCGACAAGGTCCGTGCGATCACCTTAGAGCCGCAACGCGGAGAAATTCTCGATCACAAAGGACGTGTATTGGCGACAAATCGAACGGTGGCTGATGTGGGTATTACTCCTGCAAGATGGAAAGCTCTTTCGATTGCCCAGCAGGATTCGGTTCGCCAAATCCTGGAGCTTACCGACGAGCAGATCAACTCAGTATCCCAAGCAGAAGCTTCCCGGCAAGAATCTTTCATTCGTCTGGCAACGGTACCGGAAGACGATATGCGGATGCTCGCTTTAGAAAAGATAAATGGACTTGTTTTCCGTAACAAACAAGTCCGATTTTATCCCTATTCCGAAGCATTTGCCCATCTGATCGGATATGTCGGAGCCATTGAAAAGGAGCAATGGGAGCAACGCAAACAGCAAGGGTATCGACCATCGGACATCATTGGCAAGACGGGACTGGAAAAGCTTGAAGAAGAGAGATTGCGCGGATCGCACGGTGGACGAATATCGATTATTGATGCAAAGGGCGTGGAAAAAAAGCGGGTACAGGAAAAGCCCGCGAAGGATGGAGAAACCATAAGGCTGACGATCGATGCGGATGTCCAGCAAGCACTCTATGAGGAAATCCAACAGGACGCGGGAACGGCAGCGGCGATTCACCCGATGACCGGGGAAGTATTGGCGCTAGTGAGCTCACCTTCCTTTGATCCCAATGCATTTGTCCTTGGTCTGTCGTCAAAAGAGTGGAACCGATTGAACGAAGACCCGCGGAAGCCTTTACTCAATCGCTTTGCCCATGCCTATGCACCTGGCTCTACATTCAAACCGCTTACTGCTGTGATCGGCTTGGAAACGGGAGCGATCATTCCACAGATCGAGCGACAGATTCGCGGACTTCAATGGCAAAAGGATTCGTCATGGGGCGATTATACGGTGACTCGTGTCAGTGATCATGGTGCTCCCGTAAATCTGCAGCAAGCACTAATTTATTCGGACAATATTTACTTTGCGCAAGCCGCGCTTGAGATCGGCAAGGATCGATTCTTGCAAGAAGCGGGCAAATTCGGATTTTCCGAGTCCATTCCCGTTGCCTTTCCCATGGAGCGTTCTACCCTGGTCAACAAGGAGATGAAAAATGAAATCCAGTTGGCCGACTCGGGCTACGGACAAGGGGAGGTTAGCATGACACCGCTGCATCTCGCCTTAGTGTACAGTGCTTTTGTGAATAATGGGAATATGGTTCACCCATCCCTGTTCAAAGAAGAACAGCACGCGCAGTACTGGAAAAGCAATGTCATGTCTCCAGAGACAGCAGCGCTACTCAAACAGCATTTGCTGAGTGTCACGGAGGATGCGCGAGGAACGGGGCGAGGAGCCCGTGTTCCGGGGATACGCATCGCCGGGAAAACGGGAACGGCAGAATTGAAGCGGAAAAAAGGGGAGCTCGGGCAGGAAAACGGGTGGTACGTCGCAACCAATGTAGACCATCCGAGACTGCTGGTGGCGATGATGGTAGAAGATGTGCGAGGCAGAGGCGGCAGCCACTATCTCGACTCCAAAATCAAGCAAGTTTTCACAAAGGTATTGAAATAGGGGAGTAGGAGCATGAAAGAGCAAGTGAAGGAACAGGAGAGAAACTCGAGGTTCACCCGCTTGAAAATCATTTATTTTCTAGTGTTTCTTTTGTTTACCACGATCATCTTGCGCCTGGCCCAGCTGCAAATTTTGCAGGGCAAGGAATTTGCAAAAGATCTGACCACGCAATCCTACAAAAAAGACCCGATTCCAGCCATGCGCGGCAACATCTACGATCGAAACGGCCAATTACTGGCGCAGAGCAGACCTTCCTTTCTGGCGGTGTTTCGCGAGCAGGAGAAAATGAAGGAAGAAGATTATCTGCAAATCGCCACCAAGCTGGAGTCGATGCTGGTGAATACGGATAAAGCCACGCTGCTTAAAAAAATGGATACTGGCTATGCCTATGAAAATGGGAGCGTGGTCAGCACCTCCCGGCAAATGCCCAAATATTTGGAGAAAGAGCTGAAAACGGATCTGACCCCGGAAGAAATGGCAAAGCTGGCCGAACACCGTGAGGAATTGCCAGGGATTGAAGTCGTGGCGAAGCCGATCAGACAGTACCATCAAAATCAGATTGCCGTGCAAGCGGTAGGCTACGTCCGTCCTTTTCACGTGGCCAAGGATCTGAATATCGACATATACCGCCAACAGGAGGAACAGTATTTGCCCACTCAATTTGTGGGACTGGATGGAATTGAACTGGCTTACGAGACAGAGCTGCGTGGAAAAAATGGCTACCGACTGTATGAATTGACGGCAGACCAGACGTTGGTGAAACAGATCGCGGAGGTGCCGCCTGTCAGAGGGAATGACATTTACCTCACGATCGATCAACGGGTGCAGGTGGCGATCAGGGATTCCATCAAGGAGTTCCTTCCCAAGCTCCGGGCAACGATCGCGGATGCCCGCCATGCAAAGGGGGCGTATGCAGTAGCCATCGAGATTAAAACGGGGAAAGTGGTGGCGATGGTCAGTTACCCGGAGTATGACCCCAACGTCTGGATAGACGGTCCTGATCAACAGACCTACGAACAAATTCAATATGCGGTAGTGAACGGGACAATCCGAGAAGCTCCTTATGATGTACGACCTTTGACCGGGGAAGCGGCAGTCCAGGAAAATTTCAAACATCCACGCTCGATTGTGCCATCTGGCTCCGTCATCAAACCGATCACCGTTTTATTGGGTTTGCGGGAGGGCATGATCACCCCGCAGGATCAGTGGCAGGACCCAGGTGTGTACGATTATGGAAAAGGTACCGACCGGATCAAAAACGATGGCGGCCATGCTTACGGTGTGTTGACACCTATGAAAGCCATTCAAAAGTCTTCGAATACATACATGGCCCGCATCGGGGAAGAGCTTGCCCGCAAAAAGCAGGGAGCATCGGCAGAATTGCTGCACAGCTACTATGAGAAGTTTGGCCTCGGGGTAAAAACGGGGGTAGACTTACCCGGAGAAAATGTGGGGAAAGAGGATTACTTTGTGATGAACGAAAATTATGGCCCATTGGCAGCGATGGTGCAAGCATCTTTTGGACAACAGGTCAGGGCAACGGCTTTGCAGCTGGCTACCTATGCCGCGACACTGGCAAACAAAGGGACCAGACTGCAGCCGCAGATGGTGGACCGAATCGTCAATCCACAGGGGAAAGCGGAAAAAACGTTTGCCCCGCAGATCATCAGTACGTTTCCCCAGCTTGATGCCTATTGGAATGTCCTGTCCCAGGGCATGGAGCTGGTGACGCAGCCCGGTGGAACGGCCGTGCAAGCCTATAAGGGGCTTCCTTACCGAGTAGCGGCGAAAACGGGGACATCGGAACAAGATATTTACATTCCCTATGTCGCAAAGGATGAACAGACAGGCATACAGAAAACAAAATGGAAAAGGCACGCAAGGATAACGAACGGGGTAAGCATCTCATATGCTCCTGCCGATCACCCGGTCTTGGCAGTCTCTGTAATTGTCCCGGAAGGCGGGTATGGAGGGCGTTCAGCGGCCATTCTATCCCGATCTATCTACGAGGCTTACGACAAATATATCGGCTTGAGAAAAAATTGAAACAGTTTCAGCGATCGGCATTGCTTGCAGAACCATTGAAAAATTGTTATAACAGGTGAGTAGTTCGGGAGAGGAGGCAATTCAGAATGAAATCAAAATTCTTGAAAATCGCAGCCGTATGCTGCATGGCAACGGCTCTTCTTGCTGGCGGTTCAAACACTGCTGTGCAAGCAGCACCATCCAAACCTTCCATTATGCTGGATGGGTATCCGCTATCCTTTCCGACCGATCCGGTCATAATGAATGGGTATACCATGGTTCCCTTTCGCGCTGTCGCGGAAGCCATGAACATTGAGATAGAGTGGAATGGGGCAGAGCAAAGCATCACCGCGCGAAAAGGAAGCGGGGACACCGCTACGGTCGTGCGTCTCCAGCTCAACAATACGACAGCTTACGTAAACGGAAGCACGGTCACTTTGCCGATCGCCCCGCGGGAGACAAACGGCCATACCTTGATCCCGCTCAGCTTTTTCAGCCAACAATTCGGCGCTCAGGTCGGCTGGGACGGGAATACGAGGACCGTCAGCATTACTACGCCTCCTGAGGAAATGTACAAGCTCGGGTTTTATGCGATTTCGTCGTTTTCCGAAAAAAGCTTGATCCCTGCTTTTGATGCGGTGGCATTCGGCTGGAGCCGGATCGATGGGGATGGACATCTGACCTTGAAGGGGAATGACTTTTATTGGCCGCAGCCTGCGGGTGACATCACGCCGGAGAGAATCCTCGATGAAGCGAAGACCGAGGGCACAGCTCCTTATTTGATGGTGTTTGCGGCCGATGAAAAAGGTGATCTGGGAAAACTGCTGTCTTCCCCCGATTTGCGCGAGAAGGCGATCAACGAGATTGCAGAGCTGGCGCAAGAAAAGGGATTTTCGGGTATTGCCCTTGATTTTGAAGGCTTGGGACATAGCGGTGAGATCGAACGGGAAAAACAGTTATACACCGAGTTTGTCAGTCTGCTTGCGGAACGGGTGCGTCCCTTAGGTATGCAAGTAACAGTTGTGCTGCACCCGTTAAACGGAGCCTATCAAGGATATGATTACATGGCATTGGGTGCAGTCGCAGACGATGTAGTCGTGATGGCCTATGCCTATGGGCAAGAGAATGCGCCAGAACCGCTGGGCCGCGTAAATGAAGCGATTCAGCTCGCTTTGCAGCAATTGCCAAAAGAAAAGCTGGTCTTAGGGATCTCGATGGGAAGTGAAGATGCGCAGTCCGTCCATGCAAAGATTGGACTCGCCAAACGTCATGACTTGAAGGGAATCGCGATATGGCGGTTAGGCCTGATCGGGCAGCCTGCTTTTGAGCAAATGAAAACAACGGTTACGATGCAATGATCTTGAAACTAGGTAAGGTGGCATCGTAGGAGGGGTATGGCCGATGCAGAAAGAGACGAATAAGAAGATTGTTACCCTTGCCTTGATGATTGCCACTTTTTTGGCTGCGATTGAGGGGACGATTGTCAGTACAGCGATGCCGACAATTGTGAGCGAACTGGGCGGGCTTACGCTGATCAGCTGGGTCGTATCGGTCTATCTGCTCACTTCAGCGGTGACGGCCCCCATCTATGGGAAACTGGCAGACCTGTTTGGCCGCAAGCCCGTATTTGCGATCGGAACGATCCTGTTTCTGCTCGGTTCGATGCTGTCCGGGCTGGCACAGACGATGGAACAGCTCATCTGGTTCCGTGCCTTCCAAGGCATCGGGGCAGGCTCGATCATTACCATCACCTATACCATCATCGGTGATATTTATCCGTTTGAGCAACGAGGCAAGGTTCAGGGCTATATGAGCGGAATCTGGGGGATATCGGGGATTCTCGGTCCGTTGACAGGCGGTTTCCTGGTGGATTATGTATCCTGGCGCTGGATATTTTATATCAATCTGCCGTTTGGGATCGTCTCTATCCTGCTAATATGGTTCTTTTTGCATGAACATGTGGAAAAAAGAAAGAAGCACATCGATTACGGGGGAGCGGTTACGTTTACGCTTGGTATGAGTGCGTGGCTATATGCCCTGTTAAGCGGAGGCACTGCACATCCTTGGGCCTCGTCGCTCATGGTCGGTTTGTATGCAGTGGGCGCTGTTTGCATGGGCCTGTTCCTCTTCATTCAGCGCCGCTCGCCTGAGCCTATGCTGCCACTTGTTTTGTTTAAAATACGCTCGATCGTGGTTGCCAATGGCGCAGGGTTCCTCTTGTCATCCATTTTGGTGGCGATTACTTTTTATCTGCCGTTGTGGATTCAAGGGGTGTACGGGCAGGGAGCTACCCAATCAGGCTTAACCTTGCTGCCGATGTCGATAGGCTGGCCGATTGCAGCAGCATTAAGCGGTCGGTTGGTCGTAAAAATCGGTGCGCGGAAAACAGCTTTGATCGGAACAGTTCCGCTGGTGTTGGCTACTGCGTGGTTAGCTACCATTACGACGGATACCCCGCATTGGGTGCTGTACGGGATGACGTTTTTGGTTGGCTTTGGCTTTGGTTTTACCTTTACTTCCTTTACGGTTACGGCCATTTCTGCCGTAGATTGGAGTCTCCGCGGTGCGTCCATGGCTTCCAGCACGTTTATCCGCTCTTTGGGACAAACCATCGGGATTGCGGCATTTGGCACATTGTTTAACCTGATGATGACGTCACGCCTTCCAGCTGAATTGGCGGCAGAGGGGATCGATGTCAACGAGGTTCTTGCTTCCGATCGCGTACAGCAGCTAGCACCAGAGATCGTCGCCAGCATGCGGGAAGCGCTCGCCTACGGATTGGAAAAGGTTTTCTTTGTGCTGGCAGTCATAGCGGTCTTGGGGCTGCTTGTTACACTTGCCTTCCCCCGAGAAAAAATAGCGGAAACACAACAAAGATAAGGCCATTTGAACCAAACCCTTCGAACCAGAAGGGGTTTTTTTGTTCATAAATTTTACAAAAAAATATCATATATTCTTCCAATTAATTATTTTTATATGCTATAGTACCTAGAGATGCTAAAAACTGACATAAAACGACAACGGCAAACCTGTTGAAAGACAGGGACGCAAAGCCACGGGTCTAAGGTTGCATGACAAAAGCAACTAGGGCAGCCGGGTTGCCAACCGGAGTAAAGAGTCTGTCGGGTGGCGGGCTGTTTTACTTCTTTTTTATTTTTTCGGGACTAGCCCTAAAGCAGTGAGTGGAGAAGGAGGATTACAGGCAATGCAGGTAAGTTTAAAGAGAAAACTGATTTTTGCCATGTGTGTGCTGCTGATCGTCAGTTTGGCGGCAGTATGTACAGCGAGCTACTGGAGCTCATCCATGCAGCTGGGAGCAAGCTTGGATAAAGAAGCACAACAAGCATCGAGCCGTTTGTCCATCGAGATCGACAGCTTCTTCCAACAAAAAGTCGCAATCGTTGAAACTGTTGGGAAAATGCTCTCGGACGACATGAATTTCGATCACGACTTGAAAGTCATTCAAGACGCGCAAACGAAAAATCCGGAGTTTGAAACCTGGTTCTTCTCCCACGACTTGAGCGGGACAAAGGTAATCAACTTCAAAGGCGAAGTGACTAACGTAGCCGATCGCGTCCACTACCAGGAAGCAGGGAAAGGGGAAGGCAAGCTGGTCGTCTCTGAGCCGGTTGTCTCCAAACGTACAGGCAATAATATCGTTACGATTATCGTACCGTTAATGAAAGACAATAAGCAGTATGGTTATATGGGCTCCACCATTCCGATCAACACGATTCAAGAAACTGTGTCCAAAGAAGTATTCGGCACAACGGGTTATGCTTTTCTGGTCAGCAAAGCCGGTACCTACATCTGGCATCCAAATAAAGAAGCGGTCCTGAAAGACTCCATCGTAAAAAGCGAAATTCCTGAGCTGAAAACCGCTTACGATGAGGTGCAAAAAGGGCAAACAGGGCTGATCCATTATCAGCAAGACGGCGTTGATCGGTTAGCGTCCTACTCCTCCACTCAGCTTAACTGGGGAGTCTTCGTAACAGCACCGATTGATGAACTGCATGCACCTGTGCAAGCACTCTTGATCAAGCTGGTATCCATCTCAGCTATCGTATTGGTACTGGTCATTGCGATCGTATACTGGATGGCCAACCAGCTGCTGAGACCGATCCAGCGGCTCAACCAAGTTGTAAACGTAGTGGCTCAAGGGGATTTGACACAGAATGTGACGGTGAAAGGAAATGACGAGATTGCTGTCTTGTCCAAAGACTTCAACCAGACGGTGTCCCATCTGAAGCAGTTGATTGAAGGGGTTTCCCATTCTTCAGAAGAAGTGATCCGCTTGTCCCAGGATGTTGCTGCTGGGATTGAACATGCAACCCAAAACGTAAACAGAATCAACGACTCGATCCATCAGATCGCGGACGGGGCAAAAGCCCAAGCGGCAAGCTCGCAGGAAGTATCCATTTCGATGAGCGACATGGCTGCAGGGATTGTCAAAATCGCAGAAACATCCTCGCAAGTGTCCGAGGCTGCTCGTGAAGCGGCAGAACGGGCTGAACAAGGAAATGCTTCTGTCGAAAAAGCAGTTGTGCAAATGCATAACATTGAGGAAGGCACTTCCAAAGCAGCAACTGCCATTGAGCAGCTAAATGCCCGTTCCAAAGAAATCGAAGGAATTCTGGATACGATCAATCAATTAACAGCGCAGATCAATCTGCTTGCCCTAAATGCTTCCATCGAAGCCGCTCGCGCAGGTGAGCATGGCCGCGGCTTCGCCGTAGTTGCCGGCGAGGTGAAAAAGCTGGCTAACCAATCGGAGGAGTCCACTGCACAAATCGCGCAGTTGATCACCGAGATCCAGCAGGATACATCCCGGGCTGTGGAAGTCATCAATTCCAGCAATCGCGATGTGCAAGACGGAATTGAGTTGATTGAGGAAGTGCGAGAGACATTCGGAAGCATCCTGGATTCTTCCCGCAATGTAGCTGGCCACATTCTTGAAGTATCGGCGGCTTCCGAGCAGATGTCGGCAGGCTCTGAGGAAGTCAGTGCCTCGATCGAGGAGATGCATGGCATTGCCAAACATGCTTCCAATGATGCGCAGACCGTTGTGGAGGCGGCATCTGATCAGCTTATGGCCATTCAGGAGATTGGTCAATCAGTTGAACGACTGAATTCAGTGGTAGAAGAACTGAAGCAAGGTGTCGGTCGTTTCAAACTGTAAACATATAGACCAAAAAATAATGGAAGAGTGGAAGGAGATTTACAGAATGATGAACTGGAAGAAACTAGCGTTGACAAGTACATTTGCAGCAGCATTGCTCGTAACGAGCGGCGTACCAAATGCGTTTGCCAACACGGCTGCACCGGCGGCACCACAAGCTTCTGCACAAGCGGAAGTAAAGAAAGACAGCAAATATGAGTCCCGTCTCGACGCCATTATTGCAAGAGGCTATATTCGTGTGGGAACCCCAGGGGATTATAAGCCTTTTACATATTTGAATCCGGAAACAGGCGAGTTTGAAGGCTATGACATTGACGCGATGAAGGAACTGGCAAAAAGCCTGGGTGTGGAAGTGCGCTTTGTACAAACTTCCTGGCCAACCTTGATGAGCGATCTGCTGGCTGACAAATTTGATATCGCTGCAGGCGGCGTTACTCGCAACACAGACAGACAGAAAAAAGCGTTTGTGACAGAAGGCTACATCCAATTCGGGAAAGCTCCACTGATCCGTGCAGAAGACAAAGATAAATACAAAACCCTTGAAGACATCAACAAACCTTCTGTCCGCATCGGACTCAACCCAGGCGGAACAAATGAGACCTTTGTTCGTACTTACCTGAAAAATGCTACAGTAACAATGGTTGAAAACAATCTGGATATTCCGGGATTGGTGGCAAACGGAACCTATGACGTGATGATCACCGATACGCTGGAAGCGATGGTTTACGAAAAGGCGGACAAGCGTCTGTACGCAGCATTGACTGATAATCCTTTCACAAAAAGTGAAAAAGCGTATATGATCCACCGTGGCGACTTCATTTTTGCCAGCTACCTGGATGTATGGATGGATGAGATGAAACTGCAAGGCAAGTTCGACGAGCTGTACCATAAATGGTTGAAATAGTCGATTCCATTCAATTTGAAGGTGTTCCACAAGCAAAAGCTTGTGGGGCACCTTTTTTGGTAGATATTAAAGGGGCTTCGGCGGGGTGAGCATGTTCCGCAACTCCACTTCATTCTACGCCCCGCTGCGGGACGGGACTGTCCGCTCCGCAGCAAATCGCGGAGGTGTGCAAAAAGTGGTAAACGCTTTGTAGCTAAACCAAGTTTGCACCCCTAGTTCCCGCGATTCACTGCTCCGCTGGGTCGGGCTTCGCAGGCGCTCCGTTGCGGAACATGCTCACCAGCGTAGCAGTAACTTACTCGAAGGATTTTCCGAAGAAGCTGGAACGACAAAGCCCCCGTATAATACGAGGCTATAGGTGCAAGAGCCGCAAGAGCCGCAAGAGCCGCGTAAGGAAGGGAAGACCGGGACGGGCGGAGTCTTTGTCACACCTTCCGAGGTGGAGCTTGCAAAAACGGGACACGCTTGTAGCGCAACCTCTACGTTTGAATATGCTTCCTCGAGACTTTTGCGCGACGTCCCATTTTTGCAAGCGGAACCGGGCAGTTTACACCCCCTTGAGGGTGTGGCAAGAACGAAGCCCAGCCCGGTCTTCCCTTCCCCCACCACCATGTTTGCACAAACTAGTCCAGTTATGATTTAGCAAAAATTTTTCCAAAAGGGTTGTTACGTCTCCCCGATGCCATCCGTCTAACAGAAGAGAACAGAAAAGTGGTAACGATGGAAAGTGGAGGGCACAGAATGGCAAATGGAATCGGCGAATTAACCGTGGAAGGAGTCAACCACAGCTATGGCACCGGCAAAATCAAGGTGCCGGTCCTGCATCAGATCAGCTTGCATATCGCCAAGGGGGAGTTTGTCGCGCTATGCGGAACCTCAGGCTCCGGCAAGTCCACATTGCTCAATCTGTTGGCCGGATTGACCAGACCGGACGAGGGGAGCGTGTGGCTGAACGGGGAAGAAATCTCGCGCTACAGCGAAAATCAGCTGTGCATCTTTCGGAGAAAATGCATCGGCTTTATTTTTCAATCCTATAACTTATTGCCGAATCTAACCGCCCTGGAGAATGTGGAACTACCCCTGATTTTCGCTGGCGAGAGTGTCAGGAAAAGGAGGGAGCGGGCTACAGCAATCCTTCAACAGGTAGGACTGGGAGAAAGGCTTGATCATAAGCCCAATGAGTTAAGCGGCGGTCAACAGCAGCGGGTAAGTATCGCACGCGCATTGGTGAATCAGCCGCAGATCGTGTTGGCGGATGAGCCGACGGGAAATCTGGACAGTGCGACAGAAAAAGAAATTCTAGCCTTGATGCGGCAGATGAATCGCGATATCGGAACAACGTTTGTAGTCGTCACCCATGATCAGGAGGTCGCTCACCAGGCGGATCGTGTCATCTACCTGCAGGATGGGTGGATCAAGCGGATTGAAAGCAGCCGCACAGCAAGTGAGGTGCAGCTGTCATGAGAGGGCTGGACAGTTTTCGCATTGTATGGCGCAATCTGTGGCGCATGAAACTTCGCACGATTCTCACCTCCGTAGGGGTCATGATCGGTACGGCTGCGATCGTCGCCATGATCTCACTTAGTCTGGGGCTGAAAGAAAATGCGGTAAAAAGCCTCGAGAGCTGGGGGAATTTGACGCAAATGGAGATCGCACCTGCGTTCCGCTCTCCCGATGGAACCTTCATTCCTGACGAAGAACAGAAGAAGCTGGACAAGGAAGCGGTGCAAATCCTAAAGCAGATTCCAGAAATCGCGCAAGTCATGCCGACCAAGCGGCTGCACGCCGAATCGAAGCTGAAAATCGGGCGAAGAGAAGGCTATGTCGAGCTAATCGGTGTGGAACCGCGCGAGTCCGCTGCCAGCAAGAAAGCGGATCTGGAAAAAGGAACGTACCTCAGCGGAGCAAAAAATGAGATTGTGGTCAGCTATGAAGTGCTGCAACAGCTGGTCGATGTGGAGAAGGAGCGGCGGGAAGCACGAAAAAGAAACGCGCAGCGAAACACGAGAGCTGCGGAGATGATGCCGCCTGACATGGGCGAGGGCGGCGGAGAGCTGAAGCTCGACGTCGTGGGAAAAGCGGCGGTCATCGTCTTGACCCGGCAGTATACGGTAGATGATGAACCGAAATTCGAAAAGAAGGAAATCCGGGTTCGCGTGGTCGGACAAGAGCAGAAATTGGACAATCCCCGCTATGGCTCCGTTGCTTATGTCCCACTAGACATGATCAATGAATTAAACGAATGGGTGAATCAGGGAAGGGAGGAAGAGCTCCAAGAGAGCGGCTCCTCCGTACGCAAGACACGGGCGAAAGCGAATGCAGACAAAAATAATACGATCTATGACGAGATTACGGTAAAGGCAGCCAGCCGAGAGGTGGTGGAGACCGTGGTCAGAAAAGTACAGGAACAAGGCTTCGAGGTTTACTCCCCCGCGCGGGAACTTGAGCAGATCAATCAATTCTTTTTCGTCATCCAGATGATCCTAGGCGGCATCGCGGCAGTCTCGCTTCTGGTCGCCTCCATCGGCATCGTCAATACGATGATCATGTCGATTTTGGAACGTACGAAAGAGATTGGCATCATGAAAGTGATTGGCGCTACGGTGTACAACATTCGCTGGCTCTTTTTGATCGAGTCCGGATTCATCGGGTTAATCGGTGGTGTCACGGGATTGGGCTTGGCATATGGAGCGGTTGCCTTGATTAATACACTGGCGAAAAACAGCGGTGCTTTGGAAGAGTTCGGCTTTGGCGGTGGACCAGGTCCCGGAGAGCAGCTGACGCAGATTGCGGTTGTTCCGATATGGCTTGCCTTGTTTGCCATCGGCTTCGCTTTCGTGATTGGGCTCTTAGCCGGAATTTTTCCAGCGTTTCGAGCTTCGCGCCTCAGTGCGCTGCAGGCGATTCGCTCCGATTAAGCCGTGCATTGCGTCAGGTTTGCATAGAAAGATAGGATGAAAAGAGAGGAAACGGGCATGAAGAAAAAATGGCTGATCATATCGCTTGCGATTGCAGTGCTGTCTGGTGGCGGATACGGCGGTTGGAAATATTTTGGCACAGAGGAGACAGTGGCTGATGAAGCAATGAATGAAGCACCTTCCTTCCCGACGGTTGCCGCCGATGTGGGAGAAGTGAAGAAAACGATCTATGCAACAGGAGAGATTGAAGCGAAGGATCGTGAAGAAATCAAGGCAGAGCTTTCGGGAAAAGTAGAGAGGCTGTTGGTCGAGGAAGGACAGCGTGTCAGCAAGGGCGACGTACTGTTTACCATGGACACGAGTGATGCGGCTCTTGAATTGAAAAAGCTCGACTTGAGCATCATGAGGACCCAAAAGGAATTGGATGAATTAAAGAAACGAAAACCGACCATCTTGTCAGACAAGGCTGGAAAGGTAAAAGAGGTCATGGTGAAAGAAGGTGACCAAGTATCCGAAGAGACAGTGGTCGCCACGATCGTGAATACAGAATTCCTCAAGATCACGGGGAGATTCACCACATTTGAGGCAGAGCAATTTACCGTCGGCCAAAAGGTAAAAGTATTCTTGCCCAGCTCACTGTCTTATCTGGAAGGAACGGTATCGGAGGTAGATCTGATTGGAAAGGTGAAGCAAGACGAGAACAAGGGAACGTCCGAATCGTCCAATGAGCAGAAACCAGGAAACTCGGTACGAATCACAGCACCGCAAAATGTGGAGGTGCTTGTGAAGAAGCAAGGTGCGCTGTATGTGGGCGAAAAAGGAGTCATCCAGTACATCGATCCCCAAGGCGTTCTGTACTCGAGCGCAACCCCTACCGCTTTCGAACTGCCTGACGAGATTGAGATTCGTGCAAACACCACGGGGAAAGTCAGCAAGGTAGCGGTCGATGTGGATGATACGGTGAAGTCAGGGCAGCTGCTTGTGGAAATGGATACATCCAATAATGATCTGGAGCTGCGCGAGAAGGAGCTCGCATTGCAGGAATCGATGCTCAATTTGGAGCAAAAACGCAGAGATATTGCCAAAAAACAAGTGACCGCCCCGATTAGCGGCGAGGTAACCAAACTGGATATCAAGGAAGGGGAGACGATCGACCCTGGAAAAGTCGCGATGATCCTGATGGATACGTCATCGTTTTCCTTTGTGGCTTCGGTAGACGAACTGGATATACCGGACATTAAAGCGGGTCAAACCGCTGATGTATATGTCACGGCATTCGGCGACCAGGCTTTCACGGGCAAAGTCGAAGAGATTCCGAGTGAGGGGACGAAAACAGATAAAAAAGTCAGCTTCGAAGTGGAAATCGCCGTAGAGAACAACGGGAAACTGACCCACGGCATGACTGGAGATTGCGATATCCATATCCAAAAAATCGAGAATGTGACCCGAGTGCCGGTAGCTGCGGTGGAAATCATGGAAGCGGGAAAAGGCACGGTGATGGTCAAGGATCCGAAGAACGGAGAACCGATCCCGAAAGAGGTGGAAGTAGGGGTTGAAGGGGCAGAATTTGTGGAGATTCGCAAAGGTCTGGCTCCTGGCGAAGAAGTGTTGATGATGAGTGGCGCATAGCATCTCTGAGGAAGACCGTCCAGCACGGTCTTCTTTTTTTTAGACAGGCCATTGGCAGGATATTCTAAGTAAATTGTTGAATGATAAGGACGAGTGGATTCTAGCGGAGGGAGCGCATCGTACAGAAGATGGACTGGGATCTATATTTGCTGCCGTATGAACAGGCGGTCGAAGAAATCAAGGTAAAGCTGAAAAATTTACGAAATGAGATGCGGAAACGAAAAGAGCACGCCCCCATCGAATTTGTCATGGGACGCGTCAAAACGGTCGCCAGCATCTATGCGAAAGCGAACCGCTTGCAATTTCCGATCAACGAGCAGATTGCCTGGGAAATTCGGGACATCGCGGGCATCCGAGTCATTTGCCAATTTATTGACGATATCCCTGCGGTTGTGGAAATGATCCGCCAGCGCAGCGACATGACGATATTTTTGGAAAAAGATTATGTGACGAAGCCAAAGGAAAGCGGCTACCGCGGCTACCACTTGGCGGTAAAATATCCGATGATGACTTCTCGCGGACAGGTGACCATACCAGTTGAGATTCAAATTCGGACGCTTGGTATGAATTTTTGGGCAACCATCGAGCATTCGCTTAACTATAAGTATGAAGGGATCATCCCGTCGAATATTCGCCAAAGATTGATCGAGGCAGCAAAAGCCTCCTCCAAGCTAGACAGCGAAATGAACAATATACGTGATGAAATCAAGGAAGCGCAAAGAGCCTTCAAGAGTAAAAAAGAGCTGCCGATGGAGTCGCTCTTGTCGATGGTCGAGCTTGATCTGGATGATGATACGCAAAGCGAAGACGTGGCGATTGATGGCAACAAAGAGACAGAAGGGATGGAGTAATAATGAGTGAGCAGACAATTGATTGGCGTGCTGAGGTGGAAAAACGCAAGGAGGACCTGATTGCGACCACGCAACAATTCCTGCGAATCAAAAGTGTGATGGACTTTTCCACGGCTCGCGATGGCGCTCCATTTGGGGAAGACGTCAACAATGCCCTGCAGTTTGCGCTCGGGGTGTGCAGAGATGCTGGCATGGAGATCAAGGATGTGGACGGATATGCGGGTCATGCCGAATTTGGAGCGGGCAAAGAGCTGATCGGCGTATTGAGTCACGTGGATGTTGTACCTGAGGGGGATGGCTGGTCGACTCCCCCTTATGCGGCTGAAATTGTAGGGGACCGCATCGTTGCACGGGGAGCGATCGATGACAAGGGACCAGGAATGGCTTCCATTTTTGCGGCCAAGATCGTAAAGGAACTGGGGCTTCCGCTCAGCAAAAGAGTGCGGCTCATCTTTGGGACAGATGAGGAGACGCTTTGGCGCTGTATGAAATATTACTTTGAGCGGGAAGAAATGCCGACGATGGGCTTTACGCCGGATGCCGACTTCCCGTTGATCTATGCGGAAAAAGGGCTGACACACTTGGTCTGGCGGCAAACGAAGGAAGCCTTTGCTAAGCAAGGCCTTGCACAAAAGCAACAGATCGATGCGCGGTTGGTTCAATTGAAAGCAGGCCTGCGCATGAACATGGTGCCGGATCGCGCCCAAGCCATCCTTGAACCTGTAGGAAAAACAGCCGAACAACTGGCTGCTTTGTACCGTGATTACTTGCAGCAACAGGGCAAGACCGGAGAGGCAACCGTAGAGGGAAGCCGTGTTACGTTATCCATGGAAGGTGTGTCTGTGCACGGAATGGACCCGTCCAAAGGGGTGAATGCAGGTACTGAGCTGGTTCACTTCCTGAAGGACTTGAACCTGGATGAGCGCGCTGAGCAATTTGCCACCTTTACAGACACTTATCTGTATGAGCAGCACTACGGAGAAGCGATTGGCATTGCGCAGGCCGATCAAGAAATGGGGCCGTTAACGCTCAATACCGGTGTGATCACTTACGAGGCGGACGGAGACGTTGCCTTTGATATCAACATCCGTTATCCGCACTCGACTACGTTTGAACAATGGCAGCCCGTTGTACTGAAACGTCTGGAGGAAGCTGCTTTTGTGATGGAAATCAAGGAGGTACAGGTACCGCATCGGGTCGATCCCAAGCATCCGCTCGTAACTACCTTACAGCGCGTTTATACGGAGCAAACCGGAGAGGAAGCGGGCATCATCGCGATTGGGGGAGCAACCTATGGCCGTGCTTTGGATGTTGGCGTTGCCTTTGGTCCACTGTTCCCGGGACGACCAGACTGCGCTCATCAACGAGACGAATATATTTTGATCGATGATTTGCTGCGAGCTACGGCGATTTATGCCCAAGCGATTTACGAATTGGCCAAATAATGGGGAACGGGTGCCCTGGTGAAAGCCGGGTCGCCCGTTGTGTTTTTGGAAATACTATCTTACTATAGAGAGACGTGTTCAGGAAGGAAGTGAGAAATTTGAGCCAAACATCATTTGAAGCATTCGGTTTGCGAGCTGAAGTCATGCAGGGGATTAAAGACCTTTACTATAAAGATCCGACTCCGATTCAAGCGGAAGCCATCCCGCTGATCCTGGAAGGCAAGGATGTCATCGGACAAGCGCAGACGGGTACAGGAAAAACCGCAGCATTTGTGCTTCCGATTCTGCAAAATCTGAAGACAGACAAGAAGGACATTCAGGCGTTGATCATGACGCCGACACGTGAATTGTCCATTCAAATTACCGCTGAGATCGAGAAGCTGGGGAAACATCTGGATGTCAATGTGCTTTCGTTGCATGGGGGCGCTGATATCGAGAAGCAGCTCAACAGGCTCAAGCAAAAGATTCATATCGTCGTGGGTACGCCAGGGCGTGTTCTGGATCACTTGCAGCGCGGTTCCCTGCATTTTGGCCGGATTTCCACGCTTGTGCTGGATGAAGCCGACAAGATGCTGGAAATGGGATTTTTGGAGGATATGGAGAAAATCATCGTCTCCACACCAAGCAATCGCCAGGTGCTGCTTTTTTCGGCGACGATGCCCGATCAGGTGAAAAAGCTGTCACAGCAATTTATGAAACAGCCGCCTCATATCAAGATCGAAAACAAGCAAAAGACTACGGAAAACATCGAGCAATTGTATTACGTAGTGAATCAAAGCGACAAGATGGACGCGCTGATGGACTTGTTGGAAACCACCAAGCCTTTTTTGGCCATTATTTTTGCCAATACGCAGCAGCGTGTCCAAGTGCTCACAGCGAAACTGCAAGAAGAAGGCTATGAAGCAAGAGCACTGTACGGCGATCTTTCCCAAAACAAACGTGAGCAGTTGATGAAGCAATTCCGGGATATCAAATTCCAGATACTTGTTGCGACAGATATCGCTGCACGCGGGTTGGATGTGGAAGGTGTTTCCCACGTGTTCAACTATGATTTGCCGAATGATGTGGAAAGCTACATCCACCGTGTAGGCCGGACTGGCCGGGCAGGACATAAGGGGACGTCCATCTCCCTCGTTTCACCGCGTCAGAAATCCATCATGCAACGCATTGAAAAAGCAACCAAGGCTCATTTGGAAGAGAAGTTGCTTACAGCAGGCAGGCATTTGGACGCAGGTCGCAAAGAACGGGCGAAGGAACGCGAAGCTCATTATGCTGCCCTGCGTGAAGAAAAGGTGAAACAGGCCGCTACCGAAAAGAAGAAAAAGGAAGCGCCTTTGGCTTCCGCATTGAAAAAATCGACAAAAGTAAAGCCTGGCTACAAGAAAAAGCTGCAGAAGGATATGCAAGAGTGGCAATCCTCGTATGAGCAAAGACGGAAGCGCGACGAAGCGATTGCGGCACGTAAGGCAGCCAAGAAAAACGGCGCGACTGCAGGTTCCAGACCAGCAGCAGCAAGACAAGCAGGGGGAAAAGGGAAACCATCTCCAAACAGAGGCCAAAAGTAGTACATGAGCCTGTATGGGATTGGAAACCCTAAAATCAAGGAGGGTTTATTAACGTGTCCATGAAATGTATAACTGTCTACACCAAGAGCTATGAAACCTTTTCCGGCATCTATGAGGACGTACTGAACCAACCTTTGTCCGAGTATGAAGAGAAAGAGATTGAAGGTGTCACTGTCAGTGATGCAGGCGATGTGCCTTCCGATTACGTAGAGCGTATGAAAGCTAGACCGGAAGTAGCGGTGATGTCCATTCGCAAAAAAGGGATCACCATCCTGCAGCACGGTGATGTATTCGAAATTCTTATTCCAGAAGAGACACCTACGGTATAATACAGAAACAACCCGGAAGAAGCCCGGGTTGTTTTTTTTGCATTCATTTTGCGCCAGCAAGCGTCAATGCTTCAGTTATTTCCCGAAAACCGCGACGTTTCGCGTGCTGCAGGGGCGTCACCCCATCATGATCAGCAATATTCACATTCGCTCCATGTGCAAGCAGAAGCTTCACGATCTCCTGATGATTCGTCCCGCCATCACCCAATATGACGGCTTCAAGCAGGGCAGTCCACCCGAGATGGTTGATATGATCCACATTTACATCCGAATGAGTCAGTAGCTCTTTGACAATCTCGACATGACCGCGGTCGGCAGCAGGGATGAGAGCAGTTCCGCCAAAGCGGTTGGTAATGGTAGTGTCTGCGCCAGCAGCGATCGATGCCTTTACAAAGTCGAGCATACCCTCAGCACTTCCATAGAGAAGCGGATTATCAGAGCGGTCATCTCGTATATTGATGTTTGCGCCCTTCTCGATTAGAAGCGTAAAGACTGCAAATTGATTGGTGTGTACGGCAATCATGGCAGAAGTTCTGCCTCTTTCATCGGTCGCATTAATATCCGCGCCTTCCGCTAATAGCTCCACGATTGCCTCATTGTCACCTCGAGTTGCAGCAGCTAGCAAAGCTTGATTCAATTTGTCCATTTGCGTATGCATCGATTGGGTTGCCTGCTTCACTTCGCTCGGTAACGGAGAGGGAATATTCGTCTCACACCCTGAGAGAGGGAAGGCGATCGAGAGCACGAAAAGGCCAAAGCGCAGCATAGCAAGCCAACCCCTTTCCGAAGGAGTAAACAGTTTCCTACTGTTGAATTATTTTACGGTCAATTGGACTTCTGAATCGCCTGCCCAGTCTCCTACTGGGGTGACCGCATAAGTCGTACCTTTGGTTAGCGTACCATTTTGCTGGATATCGAATATGCCCACTGCGCCTTTGCGACTGGAGTATTTATAGGTGGCAATCAGCTTCTCACCGTTTTCAGCATTCAACTCCACGCTGCGGCCGGAGAACAGTTCATCGCCAGGATCTGCAGCTAAGGTGACTGAAATGGACGTTTCACTGATGGCGTCAGCAGCAGTAAGCTCTAGGGATGCGATATTTTTCGCGACGAATGTAGGGTTGGCCATTTTCGCCCAATCGGATGATACGGTGTAAGTCACCCCAGGTGTCAATGTTTGTCCGTCAGGCAGTCGGAATTTCGGTTCTTGTTTGCCGTCCGTAGATTGTGTAAAAGGAACATATTTGGCTACGATCGGTTGTCCGCCTTCTGGTGTGATCGTTACCTGTCTGCCTTGCATGGAAGAAATGACTTGATATGTTTTTCCGTCCGCTTGGTTGTTGTTATCCAATACGAATGCATTGTCGCCGCGACCTGCACTGTAAGCAGAGATGATATAGCCATAGTCGACGACTCCCTCTGATTTCAGGGAAGCAATTTCAAAAGTGTCATTTGTGACTTGGCTTGGTTGGATCATGGAGAGTTTTGTCGCATTGCCGACAAATGTGCCGGCACGTTTGCCTTTATACGTCAGGCTGTATGGCGTTCCCGCTTTTTGCTCCGATGTCGGTACGATATACGTAGCGATGGAGCCAGTTTTCAAGCGCGGCATATTGGTCAAGGTCAAACCTTCGGTGAATGCGAAGTCTTCTTTCGCTTTGGCGAATGCTTCATTCGCGGATGTCAGCGGTGCATCAAAGGTGACGATCAAGGTGATGTTATTCAATGGTTTGATGTCGATTACGTTTGCCTTTTCGGATGGGATCGCTTTTTGCGCGGTATTCAGCAGATAGGCGACCTCTCCGCGAGTGGGCGTTTGCTTGGACGTGAATCGCTCCATCCAGTAATTGACTGATTTCACATCGCGTTTCATTGCTTTGGACACGATTTGTACGAGTTCGGTATTTGTCACGGTTGCGCGTGGATTGAACTGTCCGTTTTCCGCTTGCATGATACCAAGCCCGACTAACTCAGATGCGTATTTGTAATACCAAGCGTTTGGGTTCACATCTGTGAAGCTGACGTTTGATGGCGATTGATTATCCAAGTGAAATGTTTTTGCCACCATTTTTGCCAATTCAGCACGGTTGATTTGATTATGAATGCCCATCGATTGATTCTTGTAGCCTTCCAAAACGCCGAGGCGCGAAAGTACTCCGACAGCTTCTTGAATCTCTTGTACGGTAACAGAAGTAGCAGGTGCAGCGGCTTGAGCTGCTTGTACATGTAAAGCCGGGAATGAAAGGACTGCTGTCCCTAGTAACGTTGTGACAAGCAAAGCTGCTGCTTTATTTGCATATGTGTTCAAAGTGATTCCTCCTCGATACAGTTGTTGTTGCTCATAACTGTATGGTAGAGGAGAGAGATAAACTGCAAAGAAACTAGTTATTAATAAATTCTAAACAAGTTCTTAAATCATTCTAAACCGGAAATCTGCTTGAATGATTACACGGTAAAACGATAGCCGGCCCCCCATACCGTTTCGATGTATTGGGGGTTCGACGGATCGACTTCAATCTTTTCACGCAGCTTGCGTATGTGCACCGTCACGGTGGCGATATCGCCGCTGGAGTCCATGCCCCAAATCCGTTCAAACAAATCTTCTTTGCTAAACACCCGGTTGGGATTGCTGGCTAAAAACTCAAGCAGACTAAATTCTCTTGTAGTAAACATGACCTCATGATTACGCACATATACTCTGCGGGACGCTTTGTCGATGACAATCCCTCTGATATGGATTTCATCTTTTTGTACAAGGTCCTGTTTTCCCAGCAGGCGCTCATATCTAGTCAAATGCGCCTTTGCCCTTGCGACTAATTCGCTTGGGCTGAACGGCTTTGTGATATAGTCATCCGCGCCGAGATTAAAAACGCGGATCTTATCGATTTCTTCTTTTTTGGCGGAGACAATCAATATCGGCACTTCCTTAGCCTCCCGAATGCGACGGCATAATTCAAAGCCATCCATGCCAGGAAGCTGTAGGTCAACGATGATGAGATTGTAATCTCCATTCAAGGCGAGGTGTAATCCCTCATTTCCTGTGCCGCAAATATCAACGGCGAAACCGTTTAGCTCAAAATAATCGCGTTCTAATTGAGCGATGGTCGTTTCATCTTCAATGATCAGGATTCGCGTCATCGGGATCATAGCCTCCTTGATTCGTCATTCGTTTTAACGTAAAGAACAGGCTCGTGCCCACACCTTGCTCGCTTTTCGCCCAAATGTTCCCACCGTGTCCTTCTATAATCTGGCGAGCGATCGACAGTCCCAGACCGCTGCCGCCTGTCGAAGAATTTCGTGACAGTTCAGCGCGATAGAAGCGTTCAAATATGTGAGGGACAGCTTCGGGGGGGATGCCAATCCCGTTATCCCGGATTTCGACCGTTACCCAATCGGAATCCGTTTGCAGCAGGACACGAATATGTTTTTGAGGCTTATCCATGTACTTCACTGCATTGCCGATAATATTAAGCACGGTACGCTTCAGCTTTTCCCGATCCGCTATCACGGTCACGTCATAAAGGGCATGATTCTCATAGTCGATGGCGATCTGTTTCTTATCCAGATCATAACGCAGCTCGTCGATGCAATCTTCGAGGAATTTGCTAATGTCCACATGCTCCCATGTAAAAGGGACTTGCTTCAGATCAAGCTTGGAGTAAAGGAACAATTCATCCACCAATTTGTCCAGATCGACCGCTTTGGTATAAATGATATCGACGTATTTCTCCATCTTCTCCGGTGTATCGGCGACACCATCTCGAATCCCTTCAATATAGCCTTTGATGTTTGTGATCGGCGTACGCAAGTCATGAGAGATGTTCGAAAGCAACTCCTTCCGATTTTCCTCATCCCGGAGTCGTAGGTCGACCGATGCTTGCAGTCGTTGCCGCATATTTTCAAATGCTTTGTTCAACTGACCGATCTCGTCCTTTGACTGCAGCTCCAGCGCGAATTGCAGGTTGCCCTCCTGGATTTGCTCTGCCGAGTTGCGCAGCAGGTTGAGCGGTTTGACGACACTGCGTGTAATCCAGCGATATAACAGGATATTGGCAATCACCAGCAATCCGATCAAAATGATCGAAAGCATCGGCAGCAGCTTGCGTGCCAACTCTGCAAACGGGCTGCGCTCGCGAATGACGAATACGCTTCCTTTCGCACCATCCGAATAGGTGAAATCAAATTTTGCGTACGCATAAAAACGTTCACCGATGTTAAAGGTGTTGCGAATCTGGCTGTTATTCAGATCGTAAGGCGGAAGGGCTGTTTCTAATTCCGGCTGATGAAACGTGTTCGATTCAAAGATTTGGGTACTCTCGCGGCGAACATACAGACCGGCTCTCACTGTTTTGAGTTTAAAATCGTAGTCTTGCAGCAACTTCTGATTTTGCAGTTGATCCGGTTCATTTTTGGCTAAGTATTTCAATTCAAGAAAAATCGATTCTTCCTGTTCGGTTAGTGGATTCAATTGATAGTGGACTTTATAAAAATCCCGAAAGCTGCTGATATCCCCGGTTGATGCAATCGTAAATAGGCTAGCGGTCAGAGCGAACATCAGCAGGCTGATCACAAGCATGCCGGTAAAGGAGAAGAGCAACTTGAGACGAATAGACATGATTTCACCTCTCTCGTGTTGTATATAGCAAGGAAAAAATCGCATACCTTTTTCTGCTCCATTATATACAAGTTGATAGAACAGTCTATAACATTGGCAGACGAACTACTGTCTGACGAAGTCACATTTCTAAGTTGTATACGTACTCCCTCGGCTCCAGTCATCATACAACCATTTCAATGAAAAATGGTCAGCCAGAAATTTCTGGTCTGACCAAATCATACGAAAGTGGCAGTAGCTATATTGATAGGGCAGGTTGCGCCCTTTTTTTCCTGTGATTCGCTTCTCCGCTAGGCCCCGGAGGCGCTCCGTTTCGAAACATACTCGCCAGCGAAGCAGAAGAAATTTCAAAAGGTGAAAAAGCTTAAAAAGCAGCATGCATTCATGCTTTTTTATTTAATTCCGATCGACTATATGCAAATGCCACGTGAGGAAGGGAAGAGAGGGCCGGGCGAAGTCTTTGTCACACCTCGGAACCGGACAGTCTCCACTCCCTTGCGGGTGTGGCAAGAACGCAGAGAAAGCCCTCTCTTCCCTTCCTCCACCACCATGTTTGCACAACCCCAAATCACGCGCTAGAGAAAATGCTAAGACAACTCTACCTGCGTCGATCTATCTTTCCGAAACAAAAGATAAAACAAACAAGAAACCACACAGTAAATGATCGCAGTAATACAGAACGCATACGCATACCCCCAGTAAGACCCATACGTATACACCAGATAAGTGTTAACGGGCGCGACGAGGAACCAGCCAAGGTTGAAGGCTGCGTCTCCCATGCTGTTGGCCAAGCCGCGCAGGGAGCCATCCACTCTTGCCATTTTAATGGAGGTCTGAAACGGATTGGCAGCATTCATCAACGCTTGCCGGAACAGATACCCGCAGGAGGCGAGCATGAAGTCCATCGAAAAAGCGGTAATCAGCAGAAACGGAATAGAGGACATCTGTAAAACCACGACGGCCCGTACCTCTCCGATCCTGTGGGCAATAGCCGGTCCGATCATGTAAGCAATTGCGGTTGCCGCCTGACCAAGGGAGACGATGACTCCGATCGCTGTATTGGATGCATCGAACCGATCCGCGAAATAAACATTCAAATAAGGAACGATCAGACCGCCAGCCGAACTGGTCATGAGAGACAACAAGGTAAACCAGCCTATCACTTTGAGCGATTCCCGCTTGCTTTTCAGTTGCGCACGCAGTGGCAGCTTTGGCTGTTTTTCAACGGTCTCCCCAGTGGATGGGCCAAACATCATGACGGGCAGCAGCCCGACCGCCGCACAGCCTACCCCGATCAAAAGCGTAATCCGCAGACTGATCACCTCGGAATAGCCGAGGAACTCATGCCAGAAATCGGTAAGGGCTCCGCCGCCCACATTTCCAAGAAAATTGGCAAGCATCATCAAGGCCATATTGAAGCTGAACAGATGAACCCGTTGATCCATGGTGGAATTTTCAACGAGAAACGGGATCCCCGTCACCTGCACCACAGCCAGAAAAAATCCACTGATGAAGGCAGCGGTCCCCAGATCAGGTGCACTGGACATGCAGGCACGAAAGCCAAGAGCAGCGATAGCAAACAGCAATCCGATTTGAGCGACACGCTTCGGACCAAGCCGATCGCTTAACAAACCCGCTGGAATAAGACTGAGGGCAGACCCCAGCGCTGTCATCGCCACGACGTCACCTACCTCATCTTGTCCATACCCAAGAGATTTGATATATAAATTATAGATAACGCTAAACATCCCCAACCCGGTGTTCCACAGGAGATTAAACACGAAAAACAGCTTGATGTTGCGATTGTAGCTGTGAAACTGTTGATTCCACTCTGATAAAAATGACACGAGTCCACCACCGAATCATGATTATTGCACAGAAAAATTTATTTTAGCGGTCATTGCATTATTTTACTCCTGTTATGAATCTTTTTACAATTCAGTTTTAAAAAAAGGAAAATGTTTCATGAGGATGGAGAGGAATTCGTTTGAAAGCTGAAACAGACAGGCTAGTTTTAAGACCTTTTCAGAATGAAGATTATCAAAATTGGCTGCATCAATTTGAACAAAGAAAGCCATCTCTATCTAAACACGACAAGGGCAGGATCGATATGAGTGAATGCTCGGAGGCGTGGTTTGAGCAATTAGTAGAAAAACATCAAGCGCTGGCGCGAGAGGATAAAGTGTACGTCCTGGGTGTTTTCCGAAAAGAAGACGGTGCTCATCTTGGAGCGATCGATATCTCCACGATTATGAGGAGGAGTTCCAATGGGCACGAATGGGATATTCCATCCACAATCAGTTTTCGAAACGCGGATATGGCAAAGAAGCCGTAAGCGAAGCCATTAAGATAGGTTTCGAAGTGCTGAACTATCATCGGATTGAAGCCCATATCAATATCGACAATTTTCCTTCCATGAAATTGGCTGAGAGCGTCGGGATGCAATTTGAGTGCGTACGAAAAGGATTCATCTTTGAAAACGGGGAATGGACAGATCATCGGGTGTATGTCATCAATTCTTCGGATTCCCAATAAACCATCATGGAGGCATGACAATGAGCGATATGATCATCACCGAAATACAAGAGTCTGATCGCACCTGGCTGCGGGAGTTCTGGATCAAGCATTGGGGAAGTCCCAAAATGGTCTATTCGCTGGGGATACGCCATTGCGACCAGCTCCCTGGTTTTGCAGCGTGGGACGGTCACGAAGTCGTAGGGTTGGTTACATATGTTATACACGACGATTCCCTTGAGATCGTCTCTCTCGATAGTTTACGGGAGGGTGTAGGCATTGGCTCGAGACTGATCTCAAAAGTAGAAGAGTGTGCCGCACAGCTTGGCAGCGGGCGGGTGTGGCTGATTACCACTAACGATAATTTGCACGCACTTCGCTTTTATCAAAAACGAGGGTATTTCATGACCAGGGTATACCCGAATGCCGTAGAGAAGGCGAGACAGATCAAACCGGAGATTCCGCTGATCGGCAATGACGGGATTCCCATTCGGGATGAGCTTGAACTGGAGAAAATGGTTAGGTCGAAAGATGTATAGAAATTGTGCAATGTGAATGAAAAATATCAAAATCATGAAAAGAGTGGTTTCTCTTCACCGATAATATGGGTAAAATGATTGGTAGCAAAGATTCCAGGGAGAGGACAATACATCTTAAGACTCATCAATCGTCTGTTGCCCGGAAGGAGGAGAACCATTTTCATGAGTAAACAATGCCAATCGTGCGGTTTGCCAATCCGCCCGGAAGAGGAATTTTGCACCGATTGCTTTTCCTCGGAAATGGATGATTATCGGATTGTGAAAAATTACCTACGTGCCAATCCGAATTCAAATGCCATGCAGATTGCGAATGCAACAGGAGTATCGGTCTCAAAAATCATCAAATATATTCGTACAGGTTCGTTCACAGTGGTGGATTCCCCTGGCCAGCGCAGATCACGTTAAATAGAAACAGCCCTCCGTGAAAGGCTATCGCCTATCATCGCGGAGGGCTATTTATTTGCGGACTGCGGCTATAGCCACCGCAGACCTTTTGGATAATGATTTTTCAATTGTCCGTCCACGCTTTTTGCCCAGCCGATGGGGAAGCCGTCTACGCAGATGAGTGTCCAGCCTTTTGCGGGAGTCACACTGTCCGCGGAAAGGGTAATCGTCTCCCCCCGTAAATACCGGAGCAGCTCTGGATCTTGCGCGGGGAAGTCCACCTTTCGCACTGCGGCATCGGCGGTAATCGAGAGCGCTAGCGCATGGGAAGGTTCAAACCGTTTTTTCTTTGCCGTCCCCAGATGCCATCCAGGGCGGATAACCCGCAGTCCAGCAAGGTCCGGAGCGGCTTCTGGCAGGTAATAGAGCTGATCGCCAAACAAGACAAAACGCTCCTGCTCCAAAGTGGCATCCTGCAAAGCCGGAAGTGTCTCGCGGACAAACTCCTGCCAAGCGGACAATGCCTCTTTCCATCCGGCTGGCCGCATGTCTGCTTTTTTCGGCTTTCCTTGCTTTTTGTGGGTGATCGTGCTGTCCGAATCGGCTTCCTGCTTGATGAGCTTGGCGATATAGTGGCCTTCGCCACCCAGCTTATGCGGCCACAGTCGGGCAGTCTGTTTCAACGATTCGGCAAAGGGTTCCCCTCCATCTGCAAAACCGGGAGAAAAGAGCTCGGCATGTGGCACTGGTGCGAGCGAGAACTCCGGATGCTTCTGTAAAAAGAGAAGAATCGATTGTTCATTTTCCAGTGGTGCAAAGGTACAGGTGGAATAGACCAAGGTGCCGCCCGGCTTCAACATATCGGCAGCAGCATCCAAGATATCGATCTGCATCCGATGGCACTCCAGCACTTTTGCTTCGGACCAATCATCAATCGCTTCGGGAAGCTTGCGGAACATCCCTTCGCCTGAGCAAGGGGCATCGACAAGGATCCGGTCAAAACGCTGCGGGAAGCGTTCTGCCAGACGCTCCGGCGGCTCATTGGTAACGATGGCGTTGCGAACTCCTAGACGCTCAATGTTTTCAGAAAGCGCCTTTGCCCGCACCGGATGAATTTCGTTGGTGACGAGCATGCCTGTCCCTTGCAAAGCTCCGGCAATCTGTGTGGATTTTCCGCCAGGCGCTGCACAGAGATCAAGCACCACTTCTCCAGGCTGAACACCTAAAGCAGACACGACCGCCATGGCGCTTGGCTCTTGCAAATAGTAGAGACCAGCGGAATGATAGGGATGCTTGCCGGGACGATCCTGTTCTTCGTAGGTAAAACCTTCCGCACACCAAGGGATCGGCGTAAGGGCAAAGGGACTCATCGCCAAAAAGGATTGCGCCGATAGCTTGAGCGGATTGATCCGCAGCCCCTGTTTGGGATCTTCCTCATAGGTGGCAAGGAAGGCGGGGTACTCCTCTTGCAAAATGGTTTCCATGCGATTTGTAAAAGCTGTCGGAAGTTGTCGTTCCATAGGATTGCCTCCCATTATTTTCTTTACGTGTCAAGAGGAAAAAGGCGAATGATGGCGAATGATAGAGTCAGTGAGGTGGAAAATGTTGAAAGTATCCCGAACGGAAAAGCATCGCACGCGGCGGAGAATCGATGGCGACGTCAGCCGATTTTGGGTTCTAGGGTTGCTCTTCTCACTGCTCGTCCTGGCCTTTGAATTTTTTATCCAGCTTCCTGCTGACAGAGACTGGTTGCAGGATATGGAGATGGCCTTATTTAGTGCCAGTTTTACACTTTTGGCCTTCTACTTGCTTGGACTGACTTTTGTCTTTTCAAGGCAGCAAGAAGCGGGAAAAGTAAGCCATCAGGTGATCATTTATGTATGGCTGGGAGCGATCTTGTTTCATCTGTATCTGTTGATCAGCAATGTGGGCAACCAGCATGTGTATAAGGCAGGAATCATTCTGTTTTTGGGACCGCTATTCTTGACCATTTATCATTTTATCACGTACTTGTCCGCTTTGCGCGCGGCTCGTCGGGAAGAACAGCAGGCAACCGATGCTTCCTTTGAACGGATGGCCTATCAGCTGATTCTCGAAGG
>DASQNU010000092.1:0-7705 GCA_035644815.1 Bathyarchaeia archaeon
CTGTCCTCCTTTTCAGGCATCGTGAAGCGATTGACAATCAAATGGTTCTTTTACTAAAATGAGGTAGACAGATCTGTCTCTTCGAAATGATACAGACAGATCTGTCTCATGTCAACTCCTGAATACCCGCAAACTGGAAAAAGGTGAACACGATGGAAAAAAAGGAAACGGCAAAAGAACGGATACTCCGGGTGGCGTCCGATTTGTTTTATCGGGAAGGAATTCGAGCGGTGGGGATCGATCGGATTATCGAGGAGTCGGGCGTTGCGAAAGCAAGCTTTTACCGCAACTTCGCTACCAAGGATGATTTGATTGTGGCCTACTTGGAAAAGAAGTCACGTGAGAGCTTGGAGAGAGTGGAGGAGGCCGAGCGTCGCTATCCCGACTCTCCGAAGACGGTGCTGAAAGTGCTGCTCGACAATTTGATCGATCGTTTAAGCACTCCGGAAAATCGCGGCTGTGCGTTCATGAATACCGTGGTCGAGTTTCCGGATGCCAACCATCCTGGGCATAAGACAGCGGTAGAGCATCGCCACGAGCAATGGAGACGAATCGAGGACATCGCTCGGAGGGGGGGCGCGCAAAATCCGGAGGAATTAGCAAGCCAGCTGCGAATGCTCTGCTCCGGAGCCATCATGGTATCCTATACAGACAGGGCTGCTTTTCATGCGGAATATTTGCGCAATGCCATCCGAGTATTGATCGAGAATCATTCAATGAAGTAACTTCAAGGTCGACAAAGGTCTACGGAAAAACCACCAGATTATTGACTGGTGGTTTTCGGTGCATCCGTTTGATTGGCCCATCGTTGTGCCCATTCGTGCATTTCAACCAGCACGCTTTGAAAATCTTCACCCTTTTCCGTCAGTGAATATTCCACCGTGACAGGTACCGTTGGAAACACCTGTCTGCGGACAATTCCCATCTCCTCCAGATGACGCAGTGTATCCGTCAGGGACTGGGTCTTGATGACAGCTGTGTCTCTTCGCAGCTGGTTAAACCGTTTGGGGCTTTTATACAGCTCCGCGATCACCATGAAACCCCACTTGGCGCCTAGAATACGTAGGACATCACAGATGTTGGAGCTGATATTTTCCTTTTCTGTAGAGTGATCCACAATCGCTCACCTTCTTCCCGTTCCTATGGTTTGGTTACTTACAGTATGATTGCAACCGTTTTTCGTTGCAATTGTATTTATTTTTTGGATGGGTTGACGGTGTGTAAGGGTGAAATATTTTGCACTCTGGCTGCATAGATTGATGGAAAAGCATCAGTTGCCGGGAAACCAGGGGAAAGTGGGAAATGCAGCGGAGGAGGGGGAATATGCAAAGAGTTAAACGATCGATTAAATTAACGAAATTATTTGACTACTAGTACGAGCGGTTGTATGATTTTGGTAACTTTGTTAGTAATTTTAACTAACTGGGGGTGAAGCCGACCCGTGGGTGGTCCAAAAAAGCCGGTCAGCAATAAGCTTGTGAAACGCTTGAACAAACAAGAAATCTTGCAGCAAGTCATTCATCACGGGCAAATCTCCCGTGCGGATATTGCCAAGCGGGCCCAATTAAGCAGGCCGTGCGTCTCCATGCTTGTCGAGGAGATGATCCGTGACGGTCTGCTGCGGGAAGTCGGAGTGGGAGATTCCTCGGGCGGGCGAAAACCGATTTTGCTGGCTTACAACTACCAGGCTTATGTGATCGCAGGAGCCGTATTTGAGGGCAGCAAGCTGGAAATGGCGATCGCCGACTTGCAGGGGGAATTTTTGGCCAGATGTCAAACGCCAATGGTCTTGCCTGCCCGCGAGGAAGATGTGATCCGGGAGCTGGAAGCGGGGCTATACAAACTTTTGCAAAAAAGCGGTCTTTCCCGCGACAGGCTCCTCGGGATTGGAATGGGCCTCCCGGGGGTGACTCAGCAGCATAGTGGCACAGTCAGCTTCTCGCCTACTACCGGATGGATGTCGCTGCCGATCCAGCAGCATATGGAGGAGCGCCTTGGCATCCCGGTCATCATCGACAACGACGTCAACATGATGACACTGGGAGAGTGTGCTCGCGGAGTGGGTTCCGGCTGCGCCAATGTTGTTTACATGTATGTCGGTACGGGGATTGGCGCTGGCTTGATCATGGATGGCCAATTCTTTCGCGGTAGCCGAGAAGCAGCGGGAGAGATTGGCTACATGATGATTGGTCCCAGCGATAGCCGGCAGGGGAGCGAATTTGGCGTATTCGAAAAGCATTATTCCGTCCCCGGTATCCTGCAAAAAGCAAAAGGGACGCTCGTTGACCTGCATGCCGGCTCGAGTGTGATCGAACAGCTGATCCAGTTAAAAGAGCAGGGAAATCCCGACGCTGCAGCGCTTCTGGAAGATACGCTGCGGCATTGGAGCTATTGCATGGCCAATATCATCAGCATGCTGAATCCGGAGCTATTCATCCTCAGCGGAGAGATGACCCGAATTGATCCAGCAGGGGTGAGGCAAATACATGAATGGCTGTCTGAGTGGGTTCCCGTGATGCCGCGCCTGGTCAAAGCCAGTCTTGGCGAGGATGCAGGGTTGATCGGAGCGGTTCATAGTGTATTGGGAGCATTCCCATTTGGAGAATTGATCGAAAAATAGAACAGTAAGGGGGAACATGAAAGTGATGATGTTCAAACGTCCTTTGCGTACCTGGATGAAAGGTCTTTTCGTCAGCTCGCTTGCGATTTCGTTGACGGCCTGTGGAGGAGGGGGACAACAACCCGCAGCCGCGCCGCCAGCATCCGGCAGCACGGAGCAGCCTGCAGCCCAACCGGCACCATCTGCCGAACCGCAAAAGCTGGTCATTTATACCGCCCGCGATAAAAACATTTTTGAGATTGTCCTCCCGAAATTCAAGGAGAAGCATCCGGAGGTTGAAGTGGAAACGCTGGAAATGGGTGCCCAGCAGATTCTGGAACGCGTCCGTGCGGAAAAAGCGAATCCGCAAGCCGATTTCTGGTGGGGCGGTACCTCTTCCGCATTGACAACAGCAGCCAATGAAGGTCTCCTGGAAAGCTACAAACCGACCTTTGCAGATAAAATCCCCGACCTCTACAAAGATCCGCAAGACCGCTGGTACGGTGAAATGCTTCTCCCTGAAGTCATCATGTACAACTCCCAAGCGATGAAAAAAGAAGACGCCCCCAAAGACTGGGATGAGCTTCTCGACCCTAAATATAAAGACAAGATTGTCATCCGCAATGTCCTGCCATCTGGAACGATGCGCACGATCTACTCCGCAATGATCTACCGCCAAGGCGCAGACACCCCTGAAAAAGGCTACGAATGGCTGAAAAAGCTCGACGCCAACACGAAGGAATATACCCAAGACCCGACCAACCTTTATCTCAAGCTTGATCGTCAAGAAGGACTCATCTCGCTTTGGAATCTGCAGGATATCCTGATCCAGAGCAAAAAGAACAACCATCCATACGACTTTATCTATCCTGCCAGCGGAGCGCCGATCCTTGTAGATGGTGTCGCGCTCGTAAAAGGGGCGAAAAATCTGGATGCGGCGAAGAAGTTTTATGAGTTCCTGTTCAGTCCGGAGATCGCCGCTCAATTGGCGAAGGAACGGTTCCAATTCCCTGCCCGCACAGACATCAGCAAAGACGAGCTGCCTGATTTCATGAAAGAGCTGGAGCTGAAGCCTATGGACATCGATTGGAATGTGATGACCGAGAAGGAAAAGGAATGGATGCAGTATTGGGATGAAAACATCAAAGGAAAAGGCGGCAACTAAATCACGCATCTCTATCCAGCAAACAAATCATGGCAGATAAATGGCAAGAGGGCAGCGGTTATTCCATGGGAGACCGCTGCCCGAAGGCTGATCTGCCCATCGCATAAGAAAGAGGGGAGGAATTCGGTTGAGCAGCGTCACATTAGAGCATGTAACAAAGCGCTTCGGCACGGCAAAAGGAGTAGAAGACGTACATATACAGATCCGGTCAGGGGAATTTTTTACGTTTCTCGGACCGAGCGGATGCGGCAAAACGACCACGCTGCGCATGATCGCAGGCTTTTATTTTCCTTCCGAAGGGCGCATCCGTTTTGGCGAAAACGATGTGACCACCCTCCCGCCAAACAAGCGAAATACCGGGATGGTGTTTCAAAATTACGCTTTGTTTCCCCATATGACCGTCTTTGAAAATATCGCCTTCGGTCTGCAGGTGCGAAAGCTATCCAAAAGCGAGATCAAGGAGCGGGTTGAACGGATCCAACGGCTTGTGCATCTGGAAGGATACGGAGAGCGGCGGATCGATCAGCTCTCAGGCGGACAGCAGCAGCGTGTGGCGCTGGCACGCGCATTGGTCATTGAACCACAGATTCTCTTGTTGGACGAACCACTTTCCAATCTGGATGCGAAGCTGCGGGAAGAGACTCGCTTTGAGATCAAACGGCTGCAGGTCGAACTGGGCATTACCACGATCTATGTGACCCATGATCAGGCAGAGGCGATGGCCATGTCCGATCGCGTGATGGTGATGCAGGGTGGTGAAGTTCAGCAAATCGGCACGCCGTCGGAAATCTATCATCAGCCGGTCAACCGTTTCGTCGCCTCGTTTATTGGAGAGACCAATCTGTTGGAAGGCACCGTCATGCGGGTCGAGGGTGGGGAGGTAGATGTGCGGCTCAGCCCGGATCTCGTCGTAACCGGACTGGCCAAAAATGCGTCGCCCGCTTGCCAGCCACGGATCGGAGAGAAGCTTACGCTGTCCATCCGTCCCGAACTGGTGCAAGAATGGGATGGGGAAGAGACCGCCAATCTGCTGCGTGGCCAGATCCTGTTATCAGAATTCACGGGAGCATGCGTAAACTATATTACCCAGGCAGGGCCCATCCAGCTGCGCAGCATGCTGATCAATCTGGGCAGGGCTGTGAAACAGCGCGGGGATGAGATCACTCTTTTGCTCCCAAAAGAGAGCATCTATCTGATCGGATGAGGAGGGGGCGCTTTTGAAAGCAGAACTGCATAAGCAAGGGCCGGCTCCGGCAAGGCGTCTGGCATTTACCTCGTCACCATCCTTCATCTATGTGCTGGTCTCTCCCCTGTACGTGATCTTGCTGGCTTACGTGATCTATCCGTTGTATGAAACTTTTCTTGCGAGCATGAAAATCGAGGAGAAGTTCTCCTTTGCCAACTATGCGAGATTTTTCAGTCTGGAGCATACCGCCAATCTGGAGGCGCTGTGGACCAGCCTATATATCTCTATCCTGAGTGTGATTACCTGTGGCATCGTCGGCGTAACGATGGCGTTTCTATTGGAGCGTTATGAATTTCCGGGACGCCGCATTCTATCCGTCCTCGCATTAGTGCCGATGGCTTTGCCACCGCTGATCGGGGTCTTGTCGTTTACCTTTTTGTACGGAGAGAGCGGCATCATTCCGCGGGCGCTGAAGGAGTTGTTCCATCTCGAGCAGGTGCCCTTTTCGTTGAAGGGAATCGGCGGGGTGATCGTCGTCCACACGTTTACCATGTATACGTATTTTTACATGACAGCATCCGCCGCGATTAAGGGCTTGGACCCTTCCTTGGAGGAAGCGGCCGCAAGTCTCGGTGCAAGCCGATTCACGATCTGGCGGCGTGTCATCCTGCCGATGCTGACGCCCGCGATGGTCGCATCGTCGCTGTTGGTGTTTATGATTGCGATGGCTTCCTATACGGCACCGCTCATTTTCGGGATCGACCGGACGATGACCATGCAAATCTATCTGTCACGGACGAATGGTGATCTCGATATGGCAGCCACGCAATCTACCATTCTGTCGGTGGTGTCGATCTTGTTTCTGCTGATCATGCGTTGGTATCAGGGGGCGAGAAACTATCAAAATCTCAGCAAAGGCGTCAGCGTCCACCGTACAGAGATTAAGAGCAGGCTAGGCAAATACGTGTCGATGGTACTGTCCTTTCTCGGGACGATCATCCTGATGCTGCCGATACTTGTGCTCGTGCTGATCTCCTTTTCGGTGAACAGCACATGGACCGTACAAGTATTACCGCCCGAGTATACAGTGCAGCACTATATCGATCTGTTTACCGACAGCAAGACGTGGCGGCCGATTGCCAACAGCTTGCAGCTTAGTGCGATCGCGACAATTGGCATTATTATCTTTGGCGTGGCAGCTGCGTATGTGATGGTTCGCCTTCCGATTCGCGGCAAGACATTGTTGGATGTGCTGATTATGCTGCCGTGGGCGCTGCCCGGCACGGTCGTCGCGATCAATCTCATCGCGGCATTCAGCCAGCCTAATCTTTTCAGCTTCGGTCAGGTGCTCATCGGTTCGTTTTGGATTATTCCGCTCGCCTATTTTGTCCGCCACCTGCCGCTTGTGTTTCGCTCCACCTCCGCCACGCTGATGCAAATGGATGGCTCGGTCGAAGAGGCGGCGCGCAATCTCGGAGCAAGCTGGTGGTACAGCTTCCGCCGGGTGGTGTTCCCGATGGCCTTTGGCGGGGTGTTGGCAGGAGCGCTGCTGGCCTTTGTGCAGTGTATCGGGGAGTTCGTCGCCTCCATCCTAATCTTTACCCCCAGCACAACACCGCTATCCGTTGCGATTTTTCAGCGGATGTACAATTTTGAGTTTGGCACGGCGTGCGCCTATGGCGTCCTGCAAATCATCGTGATCATCATCGTCCTCTTTCTTTCGCAAAAGCTGGCTGGAGACAAAGCCGGCACTGCCGTGTAGCGAATTTCCCGTTAACGGTCACCATGAGCTCCACTACATAGAGAAAGACAAAAATGATGAAGAGGAGGAGTGTTCATTGAGTAAGGTCAACCGTCTCAAGAAGCTGTTCTCCATGGCCGCAGCAACTGCTTTGGCCAGTACCTTGGTCATCCCCGTCTTGCCGCAGACGGCGCATGCGGATCGCGGGGTCGTCGATTTATGGAAGGCGATCAAGCCGCTGACCACGATCGCTAGTGCGATGAATACGGGAGCCCACCCAGATGATGAGCACAGCGCGATGCTGGCTTATCTGGCATTGGGCAAGGGGGTCGACACATCCAGTATCATCGCCAATCGAGGAGAAGGTGGGCAAAATGAGATCGGCAGCGAGCTGGGCAATGCGCTTGGCATCATTCGCACACGCGAGCTGCAGGAAGCATCCAAGGTGACCAATGTGACGCTTGGCATCTTGAGCGAAGAGATCAATGACCCTGTATATGATTTCGGCTTTTCCAAAAGCCCGGATGAGACGTTGAGCAAATGGGGCCAGCAGGTCGTTTACGAGCGCCTGATTCGCAAAATTCGCGAGCTTCGTCCGGATGTAGTCATCCCCGCCTTCCTCAATGAACCTTCAACGCACGGACACCATCGGGCGATCAACGTGATTACGGTCAAAGCCTTTACGGACGCAGCCAATCCCGCTGTCTTTCCGGAGCATCAGAAGCGAGGATTGCAGCCGTGGCAGGTGAAAAAGCTGTATGTGCCGGCAAACAAAGACAACTATGATGTAGCGATTCCTGTCGGGGAATATGACGAGCTGTACGGCGCTTCCTATCTGCAGCTCGGTGAAGAATCGCGCTTCATGCACAAAAGCCAAGGGATGGGCCGCCACTATGATGAAGGTCCCAACTTCAGCTACTACAAGCTGGAAAAGACGACGGTGCTGCAAGCGCCACAGGAAAAGGACTTCTTTACCGGAATCGCCTATACGTTTGAGGACCTAGCAAAAGAGGT
>DASQNU010000093.1:0-17364 GCA_035644815.1 Bathyarchaeia archaeon
CCACAGGTGTAGCAATCCAGAGCAGCAAATCCGCGCTCAGGATATGTGTGGATGGATAAATGACTTTCCGAGAGAAGAACCAGAACGGTAGCTCCTTGTGGAGAGAATTGCTTCGCCTGAACGCTCAAGACGGTAGCACCACATGCCTCAGCGGCTTCGATCATTTCTTTTTTCAAGAATTCGGCATCATTCAGTAGATCAAACTGAACTCCCCATGTGTCAATGGCAACGTGTCTTCCGAAAGTAGAGTATTCCATCTTTCGGTTCCCCCTTCCTAGCATGTGTAGTATTAAACATCGCTAGGACCTGCGTCATTCACTAACGGGGGCGGTTTCTCTCATGTTATCCACCCTTTAAAGTGAATCCTGGTTCCTAATCCTGTTTTCTCAACGAAATCAAAAATAACACGCTTCGGGCGAATTGACAATACCCTTTTCAAAAAATAAATGTTGGAAAAAGAAAAATGGGCGCGATATGCACCCATTCCCTTGTTTTGATCGTGTTTCTACGCTTCCAGCGTAAACAGTCGACGCGACAAACCAGCTAATTTCCCATCAATGGAAGAGACTTTTTCAGGGGCATGTTTCATAGCCCAATTACGCAAATCAAGCCATTTGTCCGTTTCTTTCCGGATCAAGCTAATTTGGTCTTCTGCACCATTTTGTCTGAACAAGCTTTCTAGCTGCTTCTTCATGTCGTGTGTATGATTTTCGAAGACGGAGACTTCCGCATCTTCGGTCACTTCCTGAATACTGATGACCGAACCTTCATCGTAGTGATAGACCACGGTGAAGTTGTCATAAATGCGATGGACGATGCCATGCCCGCGAAATGCTTTCATCGCTTTGCGCATCGTATTGGCTAAGTGAATATCCTTAATCAGGTACGAACTTTCGCAGAGAAAATGATTTCCTACGCGTTGAAAGCTCAACTGAATTTCTCCTGAGCGATCAGCAAGGATCACATCGCGATCTCCATTATCGCAAATCTTAACTTGTACGTTGATGTTTTCGTTAGTGAAGTGCTTGATAAATTGGTCAAGCTCTTCTCCACTCATGGTGAAGGTGGCGGTCGCGTAATTGGTAGCCAAACGCTGTGCCATAACTATCGCCTCAATTCTCCTTTTTTGCAAAGCCAGACGAACGCATTTTTGTCGGTGTTTCCGACTTACGCATCAAAAGGAGTTGAGCTAGGTATCAACAAACGAACGTTGCAATACTTGGCCTTGCCCCGAGAATCGAACATCGATTTGGGTAATGAAGGCGGATCACCTACTTTTAGGATTTCAAACAATCATCCACATTCATTATTATACACAATGCCGCCGCAAAAGTCTTGAGAGAAAAGCGGAAGAATTCCAGCAAAAACAGGAAATATCCGTTATCAGCCGGATTCTGCTAAAAAGAACCCCATACTTCTAACGGATATCTCTCGTTTCTTTGGAAATCCAGCTTGTTTTACCCGATTTTGGCAGAAGCCTTCTTGATGGCCGTCTGCTCTTCTTCCGACAAATTGTATACCGACTTGCCACCTTCTACAGGCTTGGCATAGGTTCTAGATTCTTCGCGTCCATAAATGCTGGTGATGACTACCCCATTGAGATTATCGTCCAAAATGGCCAGGGAGAAGCTAAGATCGCTCCCGGTATCGCCAAACGCATTGAAACGTATCACGCTCAAGTTGCCGCTTTGATTGGCCATTTTTTGCGCGAGTCGATTCAGTTGGAACTGCTGGTCGCTGTGCTTTTGCTTCCAATCGTTCATCTCGTCCAGCAATTTCATCAGGCTGCTCTCCAGATTGTCGCCGCCTACTCCGGTAAATACCTTGCGCATCAGCTTGCGCATCCGGTTCGTGCGGACAAACAGGATCATTAAAAGAAGGAAAAAGAACAGATTGAGAGCGATCAACCCCAGGATCACTTCAGGTGAAACAAAGTAAGACAAGATCGGCGGCATACAAATTCTTCCTTTCTAACCCTCACGAGACTAACGTACCTTCCCTATTTTACATATGCGCTGGCCTTCCAGCAATTTGATTTGTATGCTTGGTCGAACTTCGCCAGGTTTTGCATATTTATACACCATTCTTTTCCTGATCAGTCGAGTACTTGGGGTACTGACAATCTGATTGTAAGGAACACATCGGACAATGAGGCTTCTGTTTTCGGCATGTCTCTTTTCCATGTTCCACAATCAATGCATGCAACAAACCAAGCTCGTCCCATGTGTACAGCTGTGCCATCATGGCTGAACGGATCGGTCCATATTTCCCTTGTTCACCCGTGAGACGTTCATGCAAGCGTCTTGCATAAGCATCACCCGAGATGGTTGGACGAAGAAACACATAGGCGAGAATCGTGTCTGCCGTTTCTTCTCCAATGCCTTTTATCGAAAGCAACTGTTGCCGTAGTACATCCGTTTGAATTTCCGAAGAACAAACCCTGTCTACGCCCCCTTGATCCAGCAACCAAGCAGACAGTCGAATGATCGTCTCGGCTTTTCTTTGTTGAAAGCCCGCAGAGTGAATGACGGGAATCAATCTTGCTGGAGTTTCTCGAACCACTGCTTCAGGAATGAGCATCCCTTCTCGTTGCATACTCGTTAAGGCTTTTCTCGCATTTGTCCATGTTGTATTTTGAACCAGGACGGAACCGATCATTCGTGCAAACGGATCAGCAATCCCCCACCACCCGTCGATTGTCACTGTCGGATACTGCTCTCGAAGCCGTTCATAAATCATGCGCCACACGAATGAATCACCTCCTCTTAGCCATTATACTGCTGCTTCCGTTACAATCGGAAACGAAAAAAGCGACACTACTCACATTCGGAGCGCGTCGCTTTTATCCTGAACACTCGTAATCCAGATCCATGATCAACCTACCTATCATCCATAAAGTTGCCCAGTTACACTTCCAACAAAAGCATCTCGCGTCGGAGCAGCTTCAGCCTTTCCTTGGAGCGTTTTACCTGTGCCTTGTCATTGTCTTGAAGGGCGTCATGCAAAGTAGCCAATTCGTAATCCAATTCGAGCCGGAGAACGGGAATCCGCTCCTCTGCATCCTTACGTTTTAACGCAGCAATCACCTGATCCATCGTTACACTGCACGCTTTTTCATAGATCACTTTTTTCTCAGCTCCTTTAATCTCGACTATTCTCACTGCCTCCCCATAGCGGATGTTTTGAACCACAATCTGTCCTTCATGAACAAATTTCACAATCGCATGCCCTTTTGCCTGCTCGATGAAGCGGTAGAGCGTGAAGGCCAATCGAATGTCACGAACAAAGTAATCACATTCATCAAATTTGAAAGACCCGTTGATCTTTTGAAAAGTCAAGGTGCTTGGGCCATCTGACGTGAGTACTTGGAGCTTGAGCAGTTTCTTGGATTCCTTCCAGGCAACATCGAGACCTGCTTCCACCAACGCCTGCATCAACTGATGAACAGTGGGGCGATCAAACCATACAGCGACATTGCAGTACTCCAATTCTTTGTGTGTCTTCATGTGTACCCCTCCCGTTTCCTGAAAACTCTGACATATGCAACGGCGGCCTTTTGAGGGAGTGAGTGGTATATCATATTATTCAACCTTCACTTTTGCTATTCCCTCTTCTGACTTTTTTACCTTTGTTCTTTTTTACCCGCTTTTTTCGATGGCGAATCCTCTTTTTTTCATATTTCTGTTATTTATTATTATCCGACTTTTCCGACACTTTTTCCACATGAAGTTATTGGGAAAATTCGCTTCGTTTGTGTTATTATATGGTGGATTTTATCGTATCATCACGGGACAACCGCCTGTTTTGTCCATAGATGTCAAAATTCACTTCACGGGAGGCGTGATTTCCTATGGTGTCCTTTCATGGGTTTCAGCAAGAAGATTTCGATGTTTTTGCCGTTGATGGCTTGGATCAACGCATGGAAGCTATCAAAAGCGTTATCCGACCTAAATTAGTGGCGTTAGGTGAACATTTTTCCCCGCTCCTCAGTGTATCGACCGGAGACGAGATGGTCTATCACGTCGCGAAGCATGCGCGACGTACGGTGAATCCGCCGAAAGATACATGGGTTGCCTGGGCAAATGACAAACGCGGCTACAAAAAACACCCTCACTTTCAAATCGGCTTGTGGGGAACACATCTCTTCGTCTGGTATGCCGTCATTTATGAGTCTCCATGTAAAGAGCAAATCGGACAAGCCATGGAGAAGCAGGTAGAACAGATTCTCAAGACTGTTCCGGCTGATTTTCGTTGGTCGCCTGATCACATGCAGCCCGAGAGCACAGCGCAAAGCGACCTTGGCAAAGAAGGTCTGCTCACTCTCATCAACCGTCTGCAGACAGTGAAAAAAGCAGAACTCTTATGCGGCATTCGCATCGATCGTCATGATCCGATCCTCGCTAACGGTCCGCAATTGTTACAAAAGATCGATGATACTTTCTCCGTTTTGACGCAGCTGTACAATCTCTCGAAGCCAAACGTGGTTGAATCAGCTCGGTAAGCCTTTGGTAGTCTAGATTATATGCAAAAGAACAGGTCCGCTTTCTTTTGAATTGCGGGTGCCTGTTCTTTTTTACGTGTGTTAATCCAGTACGTATTCGTCAAGGATGTAATTGCGGTAAATATGCGGCATGATTTGCTCCATGGCGAAGATCAGCTCTTGTTTATCTTCTTCCTTCAGCCGTTTCATCGGCAGCATGTGGGTCATTTGATGAATTGCCCTGCTGAGCGTACTCGTATCTGCGAAAACAAGCGTATTTGTCTGATCATTCTCGTCGATGACGATCATTTTCCAATCTTCGTCTTTTTCCTTTTCCAAGTATACATCCTTGACCATGTATTTGTTTGCAGTCGTCGTCATCTGCATCCTCCCTGTAGCAAGCACATTTGATGTCGTCACTAGTATGGGAGGAATGCAGCGAAAATATGAAGACTACCCGTTCATCCGCTCCAAGCGTTGTAAAGAAGATTGCAGCCCGGAGAACATCCGTTCAAACAACTCCGCAACAGTGGGCACATCATCGATCAACCCAATCACCTGTCCAGCCCACCCAAACCCCGATTCTGCATCACCCTCATAAATAAAGGCCTGGTTATTTTTACCGCTGATATAGGGCTTTAATTGTTCAAAATCCGATCCTTGAGCTTCCATGGCCAAAATCCGCTCTGATCCTTTCGTTTTCACAACCCGTGCCGGGGCACCTAACGTTCGCTTGATAACGGCCGTATCGTGTTCCGTACCTGTAAGCAATGCCTCCTTATATGCTGGATGCGCATGGATGCACTCTTGCGTTGCAATAAAGCGTGTCCCCATCTCGACCCCTTCTGCTCCGAGTGCCAGAGCTGCCAGGATGCCGCGACCATCTCCGATTCCTCCGCTTGCCAGCACAGGAATCTTGACGGCGTCCACCACCCGCGGAATCAGGACAAATGTACCGATATCATCACGTCCAAGATGACCACCGCCTTCCTGACCAACAGCCATGACGGCATCAGCCCCGATGGATTCCGCTTTTTGCGCTTGTCTGACCGCTGCGACCAGAACCAATTTCTTCACATCATGTCCTTCCATTCGTTTGAACAAAGGCTCTGGATTTCCGCCTGTTACGGAAATCACCTTTACCCCTTCTTCCAAGGCGACCTCTAGCATGTGCTCATATGGGCGGTTATGCTGTCCAATCGCAAAATTCACACCGAACGGGCGATTCGTCATTTTTTTCGTTTTATGTATTTCCTCACGGAGGGCTTCCGGGGAAGGTAAGGACATCGCGGTAATTTGCCCTAAGCCCCCTGCATTGGAAACGGCTGCTGCCAGCTCCGCATAAGCGAGATACGCGAGCCCTCCTTGGACCACCGGATATTGAATCTGTAACAATTCCGTCACTCGTGTCTTCATAAAATTCCCACCTCCACTTTTTCACTTCTCGACTAAGCAAACCTTCTCCTGCCCACCCTAGCAATAGTCATGAAAATTCCCTTGCTTTCCGACCTGTTTTTGCTATACTCAATTTGTTTGTTTTTTCCCCTTATTCTTATAGGCAAGCGAGGCGATTCCCTTGAGACAAGCGAAAACTCCGTTATTTTCTGGACTGTTGGAGCACGCAAAACGAGACCCAATCCAATTTCACATTCCTGGTCATAAAAAAGGCATGGGGATGAATCCGACGTTCCGCGAGTTTATGGGAGAAAATGCGCTGTCCATTGACTTGATTAATATCGCCCCGCTCGATGACTTACATCATCCCAAGGCGATGATCAAAGAGGCGCAGGAATTGGCTGCAGAAGCGTTCGGCGCAGACCATACATTCTTTTCCGTACAAGGGACAAGCGGGGCCATTATGGCAATGATCATGGCGACTTGCAGTCCGGGCGATAAAATCATTGTCCCGCGCAATACCCACAAGTCCGTGATGGCGGCGATCATTTTTGCAGGGGCCATGCCGATCTTTATTCACCCTGTCATGGATGAACGGCTGGGCATCTCCCACGGGATTACACCAAAAGCGGTTGAAAAGGCATTGCAGCAGCATCCGGATGCAAAAGCGGTGCTCGTAATCAATCCAACCTATTTCGGTATCGCGGGAGACTTGCGACAAATCGTCCGGATCGCTCACAATTATGAAGTACCGGTGTTAGTTGATGAGGCGCACGGTGTGCATATCCATTTTCACGAGGAAATGCCGATCTCTGCGATGCAGGCAGGCGCTGATATGGCTGCCACCAGTGTGCACAAGCTCGGTGGATCATTAACACAAAGCTCCATCTTGAACGTGCGTGAAGGACTGGTTGATGTCAATCGAGTTAAAACCGTGCTCAGTATGTTGACGACCACATCGACTTCCTATATCCTGCTGGCATCACTGGATATGGCCCGTCAGCACCTGGCGCTGAACGGACATCTGCTTGCTGAACAATCCATTAAGCTGGCGAATCGTGCACGTGACCTGATCAATGAAATCCCGCGTCTGTATTGTGTCGGACCAGAGATTTTGGGGCAGCCTGCCACCTATGCCATGGACCCGACCAAAGTGCTCATCCATGTACGCGACTTAGGGATTACCGGCTGGGAAGTCGAAAACTGGCTGCGGGAGAAACATCGCATAGAAGTTGAGATGAGCGATTTGTATAACATCTTGTGCTTTGTGACGGCTGGAGATACCGAGGAAACCATTCAGGCTCTCGTTGATGCATTGCGTGATCTGTCTGTGGAATTTTCTCACGCTCAGCCGGAAGAAAGGCCAAAAATCTCGCTTCCGAAAATCCCGGTTGTTTCCCTCTCTCCACGCGATGCTTTTTACGCGGATACGGAGACGATTCCACTGGAGGAATCCGCTGGACGCATTATTACTGAATTTCTGATGGTATATCCACCGGGGATTCCGATCTTCTTGCCAGGAGAGGTCATTACAGAGGATAATATTGAATATATCCAACAAAATATTCGTGCTGGCCTGCCTGTTCAAGGGCCTGAGGATGAATCCCTGCGCACGATCAAAGTCGTGAAACGACAAACAGCGATTTCCGGATAAGGATAAAACTGGATCGCAAGCCAACCACAAACTGCAAATAATCGAAACAACGAATGAAGAGGCTTCCGGTACATCATCAGTCGGAATGCCTCTTTTTATATAGCCCGAAATAGGTTGGTTGCACGCTGGTACACCCAATTTCTCAAAGGAGGCCGATCAGATGCCCGACTGGTCCTACCATCCCCTTTTTCGCCCCCTGCTGTTTTCCCTCTCCGCAGAAAAAGGGCGTGATTTCGCATTAACGGCGATGGGTACGCTAGCCTCTTTGCCGTTTGGTCCAGCTGTAATTGAATTGCTTGGTCATATGGACCCTCCTGATCGACTGAGAACCACGCTTTTTGGCATTTCCTTTGATTCGCCTGTCGGTCTTGGCGCTGGTCTCGATCTCCATGCCAGCGCCTTGCCTGCCTTGGCCAAATTTGGTTTTGGCTACCTAGAGGCTGGTCCGGTGACAGCTATTCCTGTCCACTCCGATCAGCATATTCAACGCATGACCGAAACAGCCGACATCCTTTATCCTGATCCAGTACCAAACGATGGGATTGCTGCGTGGATCAACCGTTTGCAACGAATAGGCCCCCTACCTATCCCCCTTGCCATGCGGCTCAGGTGTTCGTCTGATTCCACTCCCGCGAAGGCAGCCTATGAGCTTATTACCCTCATGGAGATGCTGCAGTCCTTCTGTTCCTTTTTTACGGTAGATATCCCCCAGCAAATCCGGTCACAGACGTGGTCACTAGATGATTGGCGCAGTCTGCTTGACATCGTGAAAGAACAGAAGCGTTGTGACTTGCCTTTGCTATTATGCATCCCCCCTGACATCCGCGGGGCCTACGCGATGGAGCTTCTGGAACCGGCTTTGGAGAACGGCTTTGCAGGAGTCTTGATTGGCGGTGGCATCATAGAGGGAGCCGATCCTGCCACTCGCATCGTAGGTGCCTCGACGTTTGCGAAAAGTCTAGAGCTGGTACGCTACATTCGCAAATCGGCAGGAGAAAGTCTGCCGATTATTGGATCCGGAGGGATTCAAGAACCATCCCATGCCCTGCAGATGCTTGATGCAGGTGCTACCCTCATTCAATTGCACAGCGGTCTGGTATACGCTGGTCCGGGTTTGCCGAAACGAGTTAATGAAGCAATCGCCTTTTATCAAGCGCCCATAGAAGCTCCTCTCCCGCGTACCCAAGCGCAAGCGGATAACCGATCTATCCCAAGCTGGGTCTGGGCAGCCTTTCTTGGCGCAGGCATGATTGTTAGTGGAATCATCGCGTGGCTGGTGGCAGCTACCTCAGTCGTCTTGCCTTATGATTTGGACTTTCTACGGATGGATAGCGCTGAGCTGCACGAGCTGAATCCGCATCTGCTTCCCTTTATGTCCCATGACCGTATCAGCCTTGCTGGCACGATGATCTCGATCGGTGTCATCTATTTCCAGTTCGCAAGGTTTCCATTAAGAAAAGGGATCGGTTGGGCCCGTCACATTTACATCGCATCCAATACAGCGGGATTCGCCAGCTTCTTTCTATTTATCGGGTACGGCTATTTCGACTGGCTTCACGCATCCCTTGCCCTTTTGTTGCTTCCCTTTTTTCTCTTGAGCCTGCGAGGCTTGGGCAGCGGAAAGGGGCACCCGGACATACCGCCCAATCTGTTTAATGATTCACATTGGAAACGGGGGCTGTGGGGCCAGCTTTGCTTTGTGATCATTGGATGCGGGCTGCTGGGTGCCGGTCTGATCATCTCGCTGATCGGTGTCACTCATGTGTTTGTACCATCTGATCTGGATTTTCTAGGTGCGCACGCTCATCACCTGCATGGTGAAAATGAACGGCTGATCCCGCTTATCGCCCATGACCGCGCAGGCTTTGGAGGTGCCCTCATCTCGGATGGAATCGCTGTATTGCTGCTATCTTTATGGGGATTTCGCCAGGGCGAGCGTTGGATCTGGTGGACCTTGCTGATTGCTGGCTTTCCCGGGTTTTTGGCTGGTATAGGGGTGCATATTGTCGTAGGTTATCTGGACTTTTGGCATTTATTCCCCGCCTATGTTGCTTTTTTGTTGTTTTTGATTGGGCTATGGCTGTGTCATCCCTATTTGTGCAAGCAAGCTCCTAGGTTTTGAAAATCGTAATAAGGTTATAAAATGAAGCAGGCACTAGCGCCTGCTTCTATTCGTTCACTATTCAGTTTCTTCCGTGTATTTGCCGCATTCGCAGTCACAGACTCCATAAAGCGTTTTCACTTGATTCGATTCAAAATGATCAATAATGATCCCGCATTCTTGACATACAATAGTACCCACAAGTATCCCCTCCCGAACACATTGATCGTCATGATTATCTTTACTGATTGAGCAATTGTTATGTTACATTCATTTTATTATGACATACCAATTGACGTCAATAGACAATTGTTTCCGATCGTTTTTAGACGTTTGTGAGGGGTTTATCAGTTTTACCTCGCAATTAGTATGTCACATTTAACTTTTTACTGGCTGATTGTCTAACCATCCCACCAAATCAGCCAGAACTCGTTCTCGCTCGGGTTCATTAAAGATTTCATGATAGAGACCGTCATATTCCGTGTACTGCTTTTCTGAGTATGGCAATTCCCGGGCAAACGCCGCAACAGCCACCGGATCGACCAACTGATCGGCTCCAGCCTGCATGATCAACGTGGGAAGCTGAAGCTGATGATTCTCCCGCCAAGCCAAATCCATTGCACGCAGCAATTCATTAAACCAGCGAACACTGGTCTTCGGATAATTTAACGGATCGGTTTGGTACTGCATGCGCACTGTCGCATCCCTTGTGACCATTTCCGCTGTAATTCCATTAGCAATCCGCAAAGTCGGCCACATTCGGTCAAGATAGCCTGCTAATTGAACCTTCCAGTGCGGTACTGCAAGTTTTAATTGCAAGCAGGGAGAGCTGAGAATTAACCCATCCAAGTGACCAGGCCCGTATACCTCCGCATAACGTACGGCAACCAGCCCCCCCATGCTGTGACCGAGCAGATAAAGCGGCATTTTCTCGGGAAGATGCTTTTTCGCCGTTGTTACCCAGTTGTCTACCGTGACCAGATAGTCGTCGAAGGAATCAATATGACCTTTTTTGCCGTCCGCTCTTCCCCAACCGGGAAGATCTCCCGCCCAGACTTGATAACCATGGTCATTGAGTGCTTGTACAACGTGTGCATAGCGCCCATGATGCTCCCCTGTTCCATGCACCAATACTAGGGCTCCTTTGATCGGTTCTTTTTCCCAATGAAAAACTTCCATAAGGTTGTCCCCTCCATTATGCAAAAACTTGGATACGCGCTTTCCTTGACGAAGCCTTCGGTGCGTTTATGTAAATCGGAAAGTATCCCCCCTGATACTTTACGAAAAAAAGAAGCAGAAGCGAATGCTTCTGCTCCCTTACCTTCGTTAGTATTGGTCTCCAAATGGCAGGGTAGGCAGGTTTTCTTGGAAGAAATGTGCTAACGCTTCCGCCTCCGCATAAGAATCTAGTCGAAAAATCCGTTGAAGTACTTGCGGGTCAGTCGCATCCTCTGAACTAAGAATGGTCGATTGCCCGGTTTGCATACAGATGACCAACGGCTTCCCATAAAAACGATGGGTAAAGACAATTCCAAAATCATGACGTACCTGATCAGACGCGAGGCCCATAAAACGGACTTGCGCGGTCTCCGACACATCATACAAATTGTCGTATCGCTCCATGTGCAATCACTCCATTCTTTTTTAAAATTCAGATTTCTTCCTATTGTACCATTCATTTGCGTATCCGTCACGGGTGTTCACGCCTATTGACATGTACGTTTTTTCAATGGCTTATCCTTCATTTTGCCTGATTTAGGTAAAACTATGCATGGTTTGTGCAAACATGGTGGTGGGGGAAGGGAAGAACGGGCGGGGCTGCGTTCTTGCCACACCCACAAGGAAGTGGGGACTGTCCGGTTCCGCTTCCAAAAACGGGACGTCGCGCAAAAGTTTCGAGGAAGCATATTCATACGTAGAGGTTGCGCAACAGGCGTGTCCCGTTTTTGAAAGCTCCACCTTTGTAGGTGTGACAAAGACTCCGCCCCGTCCCGTTCTTCCCTTCCTCACGTGGCATTGCACAAACGGAGCGGCTGCCTAAGAAAAAATATAAAGGAGGGTATCTCCCCTCCTGAAAATAAAGTAATTATTCGTTTTCGATGATCAACTGATATTAACCTGACTTATAATCGGGGATCGGTCTTCGCTTTCCTGTATCCAGCGAACCTTTTCAACGCCATGCAGTGCTTCTGCCAGAAAGGAAAGACACTCAAAGAACAGTCCCACAACCGCTCTGCTGTAACGCTCCTCCAACTGCTCCAGCGCATAGGTCAGACGGAAGATAATGGGCACACTGTTGCGGCTGGTTTCAATGACCTCTCGTCCTGCTTGAGTCGGGTATACATGAACCACACGTCCATCTTGATCAGACTTCTCAATCGTCACCAAATTCTTTTCCATCAGCTTTTTGATGTGGATGACGATGGAGGATGGATGCCAGAATGTCCAATCCGCGATCTGTGTTACCCGTACTCCCTCATAACAGTAGATAATCCATAGAATATTCAGTTGCACAGACGAATCCAGACCCACCTGCTTCGCCGCTCTCTCCCAATCTTCTTTATTGACAACGTTAATGGCTCGCAACGTATTTAACGTCTCGTAAACATGTCGTACGGACACGTCTTGCATGGACACACTCCCCCGCTGATTTGTCTCTTTTATTCATTCATTTTCGTTAATTTTTTTACATTGTACACTTTTCTGAAAAGACTAGCAATTGTTTTCCTTCGTCGCTTTCCTGTGGCAAAGTTGTCAAAGGGAGTAAGGAATGCTACACTACTTGTTGGAAATAAGTTTGTCGCGTATGGGAGTGAAGGTCCACGTGAATATGCAATCGGCCTATATTTATCTAGTAGAAGGCTCCACCGTCTCGCAGGCATCGCTTGCAGATGTAAAATCGACATTGCAGCATTATATGGAAGCCACGAAAAAGACGGGACAACAACTTGGATGGGCTTACAGCGATGTGGCTTTCCCCTATCAGATGGAAGAAAAGCAAGACGGCACAAACACATGGTTATTGCTTCGCGGAAAAGATCCAAAATCGTATAAATATATCATTATTGGCGTAGGTTCCAAGGAAGAAAACGGAAAGGAAGTCCATTACATTCAGGTGACACTCCCTGAGGCAGGGACTCAAGGCGATTTTAACAAAGCCAACGAATATTGCCGATTTATCGCCCGCGAATATAAGGGAGAGCTTCATTTATTCAATAATCGAGTACAATATTTTCAACCGCGCAAACCTTAAGATAGGAAACAGTCCTGAGCAATCAGTGACTGTTTTTTCTTTTCCCCCATATGTTGTTAGGAAAGGAGGGATGAACGCTGGAGACAACAGAATTTATTAATATGGTGGCAGGTCCAGCTCAACGAAGTTATCTGGATCATCATATTTTTGCTTCAGTGACCATCGCGCAGGCGATCTTGGAGTCAGGATGGGGACGCTATATCCCCGTAGATCCCAGCACACAACGCTCCTCCTATAATTTGTTTGGGATCAAAGGAGTCGGGCCTGCTGGGTCTGTGCGCATTTCTTCGCAGGAAGTGGAAAATGGTCAAACCGTTACACGCGTCTCCGAATTTAAAGCCTACTTCAATTTTCAGCAATCCATCGATGATCACGCCCAATTCCTCTTGCAGCCAAAGTACAAGCAGGTGATTACCGCCAGCGACCCATTTATGGCCGCACAAGCGCTAGAGACAGCTGGTTATGCAACGGATCCTAACTACGCTGAAAAATTGTCCAATCTCGTTCGCACTCATAATTTGACCCGGTATGATCTAATCGAGCCGATAGTCCCCACGATTCCTGTATGGAAACTCGACATCGGCAAACGCGCCCTCAATGAAGGGTTGCTTACAGATCCAGAATGGCTCACCAAGCTGGATGAACCAATGCCGACATGGGCGGTTTTAACGATAGCACTCCGGGTTCTTGATAAAGCGAGAGGCATTCCTTAAGGAAAAACAGCAAAAAGGTTCTCCTCATGGGGAGAACCTTCCTGTCTGAATCGTCCTATTTTATGAAGCTTGTGAAATGGTTTCAGATCTTGACAGCGAATAAAATCTTCCATCAATCATCCTGATCCCCAGGTCGACACAATACACCGCGCTGTCCGTGACTCCATACAATACCCATTCCGATGAGTGATGATTGATATCGAAATCGGTATAGGAATCCATGCCGTCATTTCGGACTTCCAAGCGGTCAGTCACATCATACAGTCTGAGCACAAACGGAAGTTCTGCAAACGGTATCGCGAACTTCTGTTCCACTTCCTGTCGATAACCGTCTGTCATGTGCCATGTGGCCAAAATCGATTGCTCATCTTTCCATGCAATCCGTATACTCGGGCCATCGACGTCTGTGGAGGAACGTGCGGAGTTGTTCTTCATTCGCTTCCATCTTCCCTTTCTTAAGCAAACTAGCGAAAAAAATGCTTTTCCTTTTCCTGCTTTTATTATACCATGCCCCAGATAAATGTGAAACCGCATACAGGCTGTAACTCTTTTATAAAAACAGTTGGCATACACCAGAAGAGCTGATGTATGCCAATTTACGTCCGTACATTATCTGCCTACGGTAAAGCTGTTTTCACCAACTACTACGTAATCCTTGTATTTTTCCGTTTTCATTTTTAATTGTACTTTGTAAGTCCCGTACTTGCTCAATTTTGTGGAAACAAATGGTTGAGAGAAATAAAAACTGGACCCGCTCTTAGTGGAATAGGTCACCTCTTTGTCTTCCACCTCTTTGCCATCCGGATCGATCAAAGCTAGCTCCATCTTCAGCTGCTTCGCCTCTGGTGCTCCGTCCACTTCTACAAACACACCGAATGTCCGCGGCACCTCTCTGTCATTGTACGATTTGATCGGATTGCTGAAAACAATGTTTTTGCCCTTTACCTGCTGGATGCCTTCCAAGATCAAAATATTGACTTTTGGCTTCTCCACGCTCAATTTACCCGTTTTCTCGTCATAGTTGGTAAATGCGCCCAAGGAATGGACAATCTTTTCTACCGAGGAGGATTCGGAGGCGGGAACATTTGTCTCGATCCGGTCTTTTCCCATCCATATGCGAATCTGACCCTCACCAATGGCTGTTGTAGCTACGCCGGCAATCATCATGGTCATCAGTGTAGTCATCCAAACTTTCTTCATCTTGCAGTCCTCCAGTATCATTTACACCATTGTGGATAATTCGTTCTGTTTACTGATTCATATACTTATACGCGTCAGGAAGAAAATAGTTGTGGTCCTTTTGATAATTTTTTCAACAAAATCCACAATATCCACAGGCAGAAAATGGGCTTTATTTTCGACTTATGCACAAGGGTGTTAATAACTTCCAGTATGGCCGAAAATCGAACAAATCCAACTCAACTCCACTGCATATGGAAAAGGAAATGGGAGGACTACCACGGGTAAACGTTTATTTTCTTACAATTGTATGCGGCATGATACAAAAAAAACGCCATGTTTCGGCGTTTTTCCATGTTTATGCAGATTCTGTTGCCTTCTTTTCCAAATAGCCAGTAACAATCCGAATCGCCACATCAATTGCCGATTCATCCGGTTCGATCTTCGCATGGTGAAGCCCATACGGTGTATGTACGCCTAGCCAAAACATAAACCCGGGAATCTCGGCAAGCATATAGCCAAAATCTTCCCCCGTCATCGCTTCCGAGCAATGAATAACTTCGATGCCCGGCTGCTCCTGTGCCCATGCCATGAATGGCTCAGTCTCCTGACGGTCATTAAAGACTTGACAGTAATTGGAGCCATAGTCGATGGACGCCGTGCATTCAAATCCTGTTTCAATCCCCTGGACAAGCGCCTCGATTCGTCCTTTGATTTTTTTCATCGATTCCATGGAGAGTGTCCGAATCGTTCCCTCGATACGCGCTTTTTCAGCGATGATGTTTTGCTTGGTGCCACCCTCAATCTTTCCAATCGTAACGACCCCTGAATCCAGCGGATCGATATTGCGGGCGATGATCGTCTGCAATTGGGTAACCAAATGGCTTGCCGCTACCACCATGTCATTGGCGCGATGCGGATAAGCGGCATGGCCCCCTTTTCCTGTCAATTCGATAAACAGCTCCGACGTGTTGGCAAACAAGATTCCTGGTCGGGTCGCGATGGTGCCCACTGGGTACTCCGGTGCGATGTGCAGGGCATAGATCAGATCAGGACGCCACGCAGCGAATTCCTCACTTTCCAAAAGCGGCTTTGCTCCTCCGGGCCCTTCTTCCGCCGGTTGGAAAATAAACAGCAAGTCGTCTTTCACCGGTTGATGGACAAAGTGTGTTAACACACCCAGCGCAATGGCCATATGCATATCGTGGCCGCAGGCGTGCATATATCCTTCATGCGTCGAACGAAACGGGTAGCTGGTCTCTTCCACGATCGGCAATCCATCCATATCAGTGCGCCATGCGATCATTTTGCTTGGATTGTTTCCCTTCACCTTCACCAGGATACCCGTCTGCCATGTCTTGATTTCGAGACGCTCCTCCGGCAGTTTGTTTAGATATTCCAGTACATATCGCTGTGTCTTAAATTCCTGAAAGCCCGGTTCCGGTATAAGATGAAGCTCCCGGCGAATTTGGATAAACGTTTCTGCAGACATGCGCTTCTTCCTTTCCTATGCAACTGGCGCAGTATATGAAACATCCGCCCATCCTTGGCAAGAATGAGCGGATGCTTCCATATGACCTACAATTGGCGAAGCTCTTGCTTGATCTCTGTTTTCGCTTTTGTTTTTTCGTCAATTTGCTTAATCACACGCGCAGGAGTTCCTGCCACTACCGTATACGGTGGAACGTCTTCGATAACAACCGCACCTGCAGCGACAACCGCACCTTTACCGACACGAATGCCTTCCAGAATCACCGCATTGGCTCCAACCAACACGTCGTCTTCAATGATTACAGGCTGTGCGGATGGTGGTTCGATTACACCCGCAACGACTGCACCTGCACCGATATGGCAGTTTTTCCCAATCGTTCCACGCCCGCCTACTACCGCGTTCATGTCGATCATGGTACCTTCTCCAATGACAGCGCCAATGTTGATCGTTGCTCCCATCATGATGACGGCATTATTTCCGATTGTAACTTGATCACGAATGATTGCGCCTGGCTCGATCCGCGCTTGAATGCCTTTTGCATCAAGCAATGGAATCGCAGAGTTGCGTCGATCGCTTTCCACTACATAGTCCTCAATCTGTGCCTGGTACTGCTCCAATACAGGCTGGATCTCTTTCCATTCGCCAAACAGTACACCTACGCCGCCTTGGATGAAGCTTTTCGTATTGGCGCCAAAATCGATGCCATCAAGCTGGCCTTTAATATGTACTTTCACTGGCGTTTTTTTCTCGCTCTTTTGAATAAACGAGATAATTTCATTTGCATCCATCATGTTCATGTTCTTTTCCTCCTAATTGGCTTCCATTTTTACATACAAAAAATGCAACGAGTCAAGGATCGCCTTACTCATTGCATGTCATACTCTTGCAAATCATAAATAGCGCTCCATGAAAGTAGACTTTCATGACAGGATGAACGTTTTTCACGATTCACCCCAGCTCCGGTCGCTCGGGGCAACAGCCGGAACTTCGGCGCATTGGCCTTTCCTTCTCTTCACGTTCCCCAACCTCGTCAAAGAAAAGAAGTAATCATCCGTTGCGCACCTCTATTTAGACAAACATATGTAATTGCATTAACT
>DASQNU010000094.1:0-17683 GCA_035644815.1 Bathyarchaeia archaeon
ATTTCAAGTGCGAACATCGGATTTTGCGGCTGATTGCTTTTTGTACCCGGCTTTCCATCGCTCCCCATGATGAAATCAGGGAAATATTCCATGACTCGCACTTTCACATTCCCGATCTGCTGTTCGGTTTGCGGTGAGAACAAATCCAGCTTCAGATTGCCCAATTCTTTGTTGCCCGCTTTGCTGTCAATCAGGACAAAGTTCAATGCACCGAGCTCCATTTCCCTTACCCCTGATTGATACAGGGAAAGATCCTCGTACACCAACGGGTGGTTAACGACGATAGGTCCTCTTTGAATTTCTACCAGATCGGGCTCCGCACCAGGGAGATCGGCATTTTTATTCAGATACAAAATGGCGTCTGTCTGATACGTTTTCGGGATGACTTTCCCTTCCAGGTCTAACTGCTGGGTCATCTCATCCTCTTCCCAATAGACCGTCTTATAGTTTTCATTTTTTACATAGTAAGGTGTTTCCGGGACAGCGACGGTTTGTCCTTCCCGCACCCAGACGAATTGATCGAGATGGAACCCGGGAATATTCCGGGCCAACACGCCCAACAAAAAGAGAATGAGTCCGATATGGTTAATATAAGGGCCCCATCTGCTGAAACGAGCCTTTTCTGCCAGCAGGGAGTCGCCCTCGCGATAAATGCGATAGCCTTTTTTGCCCAGCTGCTCTGCTGCTTTTGCCAGAAACGCTTCCGGGTCACTAAGCGTTTCCACGCTGGTCTCTCCGAAAAGCCTTTGACCTGCCAAGAACGAACGGTGCTGATTCACGCGAGGCTTGTTTAGCGCCTTATAGAGCGGAATAATGCGGTCCAGACTGCAGATCACAAGCGACGTTCCAATCATTACGAGCAGCAGCACGAACCACCAGGAGGAATATAAATTATGAAACCCTAACAGGTAGTAGACTTCCCCCAGCTTTCCGTACGTCTCCGCATAGTATCGGGCGACGTCCGCTTCCGTCGGGACAGGCACCGGTATGTAGATTTGTTGCGGAAAGATTGTTCCAACCGCTGAAGCGATTAGCGTTATGACAATCAAATAGATCGCTACTTTTACAGAAGAGAAAAAATTCCAGATCCGGTCGATGATCGTCCGCGAATATGTTTGCGAACGTCGGGCCATTCCCTCATAACGCATGTCGGGAAATGCTTGCTGCTGTACGTCGTTCGCATCCCGGAAATCGACCGGCCTTCCACAGGACTCACAAAGCATCGTCCCGATGGGATTGGTATGTCCACATTCACATTTACGTGTATCCATGCTGTTTCCTCACTTATTCCAGGATGTTCGCCACCTTTTGCGAAATGATCGCGTCGTTCATTTGTCCAATGAAAATTTCTTCGATCTCACCATCTCGATCAATGAAAAAGGTGGTTGGAATCGGGCCAATCCGATACATTTTCGTGATTTGCAGATCCCGGTCCAGGAGAATCGGAAACGAAACCTGATATTGCTTCACAAACGATTGGATCGCAACAGGCGTTTCTCCGATATTCACCCCAACCACGACGAGCCCTTTATCCTTGTAGGTATCATATTGTTTTTGCAAGGCGGGCATTTCTGCCTTGCATGGCTCGCACCAGGTTCCCCAAAAGTTGAGGACTACGGCTTTCCCCTTCAAATCAGACAGCTTCATTGCCGGACCGTCCAATTGCGGCAAACTGAAGTTCGGGGCATCGTTCCCTGCTTTTACGACATTGGGATCTTTTACAATGCTTGAGTATAAAGCGAAAACGAGGGCGAGTAACAATACACCCAGGATCGCGACACGGACGTAGGTTCGATTGCTCTTGTTCATCTGTTATGTCACCCTATTTCCTGTATTTCTACCTTTTTATTATAGCGTTCCGCATAAGGCAGCAAAGGAAGATTTATGAACGAATTTTGAACGATGTGCGAACAATCACAGTGGTTTTTGAATGACCTCGCGTTTTAACCGTTCCACTTCTTCCTTAGTCAAGTGGCGGTACTCGCCGACTTTTACCCCTGCCAATGTTAAAAAGCCCAGCCTGATTCGCTCCAGCTTCAAGACTGGATGGCCGATTGCATCACACATCCGGCGCACTTGCCGATTTCGTCCTTCGTGGATCGTGATCTCCAGAAGTGTTCGCTGTGCCTCCTGCTCGATGATTCTTGCCTCCCCGGGAGAGGTCATGCCATCTTCCAGACGAATGCCTGTTGCCAGCTTTTTCACCGACTCTTTGGATGGAATGCCTTTTACCCATGCCCGGTACACCTTGTCGATCTCAAAGGACGGATGAGCAATCCGATTGGCCAATTCGCCGTCATTGGTCAAGAGCAGCAGTCCTGATGTATCATAATCCAGCCTACCTACCGGATACACGCGCTCCTGTATGTCCGTCAACAAGTCTGTGACAACTCGACGGCCCTGTGGGTCATGCAGACTGGTAATGACGCCTGTAGGTTTATGTAATAACAGGTAGATCAGCTTCTCTATGTGGATCGGCTTGTCATCCACCAGAATGATGTCGTTTTGTGGATCCACCTTTGTTCCTAACTCGGTCGAAACGGTACCGTTCACTTTTACCCTGCCTTGTGTGATTAACTCTTCACACTTCCGACGAGAGGCAACACCTGCTTGTGCCAAGATTTTTTGCAGTCTTTCCATCTATGGTTCACCTCTTCCCCATCATACCCATTTCTATCAGTGTGGACAACAAAAAGGAAAAAACTTCCCCTATCCGGAGAAGTTCTCAGAGAAAGATCAAATAGACGACAATAATGGAGGCAATGACGCCTGCCAGGTCTGACCACAGTCCTACCTTCAAAGCGTAGGCGCCATTGCGAATTCCTACGGCCCCAAAGTAGACGGTCAGCACATACAACGTGGTATCCGTGCTGCCCTGCATGGTGGCAGCCAGCTTACCGAGAAGGGAATCAGGGCCATACTGCGCAATGATATCGGTCGCGATTGCCAATGATCCTGTGCCCGACAAGGGACGTAGCAAGGCAAGCGGAACGATTTCGGCTGGAATATGAAGCCAATCGATGAACGGCTCCAAAGCTTTCAAAAGCAAATCGAGTGCCCCAGAGATGCGAAACATGGTAATCGCTACCATCATCGCGATCAAATGGGGCAAAATTTTAATGACAGTGATCAGACCTCCGCGTGCCCCTTCCACAAAGCTTTCGTATACGGGTACACGCTTGTGCCAGCCATAGACAAGAATAAAAGATATCAGGAACGGAATCGCCCACAGGGAAAGCAGCGAGACCCATTGAACCATACTCTCTCCTCCTATAGCGAGCGACGTTTTGTGCGATGTCGGTACCAGCGATCCAGCAAGATCGCGAAAATCGTCGCTGCAAAGGAGGCTAGCAGAGTGGAGCCCACGATCTCAACTGGGTTCGCTGAGCCATACTGCATCCGAATCGCGATCATGGTTGTTGGAATCAAGGTGATGCTTGCGGTGTTGATCGCGAGCAAGGTACACATAGCTGGGGAAGCTGTCTGTTTATCCGGATTCAGCTTCTGCAGCTCCTCCATCGCTTTTAGTCCCATCGGGGTGGCCGCATTTCCGAGTCCAAGCAAATTAGCACTCATGTTAGACAGAATATATCCCAGCGCTGGATGTCCATCAGGTATGTCCGGAAACAAGCGACGGACGATCGGGGCCAATGCTTTTGCGAACAGCTCCATCAAGCCTGCTTTTTCCGCGATCCGCATCATTCCCATCCAGAAAGCAATGACGCTCAACAGACCAAATGCAACCGTGACACCGGTTTTCGCTCCTTCAAAGGCTGCTTGGTTGATCACTTCAATCCTGCCATTCCATGCTGCTACGGCGATGCTGATGAGGATGAGTCCGAGCCAAATGATGTTAAGCATCGAGGACGCCTCCCGCCGCTATTCGCCATAGCTTGCTCCAAAACGACTCTTTCGCATGGAAGCCAAGCTGGGTTTTCAGCGTAGGTACCGCTTCTTTTACGGTGAGCGGAATTTGACCGATCGGTTGTTTTCCTAAATAGATTTGCAAAAAGCCAACATGCTTGCCAACCATCTGCTTATCCAATTGAGATCGCAGCAGATTGACCTTTGACGTTACTTGTGCAGCCTCGGATCTTGTCAATGGGTAAATAAAATCATTCTCGGTGATCAATTGAAGCCGATCCTCGCCTGCGAAAACGGGAGCATCAGGGTCGATCGCTTCCCCCTTCCCGACTACCTTTGTCGGCTTGAAATTCTGGAAGCCCCAGTCCATCATTTTCATGGAGTCATTCCAATCGTCAGGTGCATTTAGCGTGATAGCAGCTAATTGGCGTCCATCTCTCGTCGCGGATGAAGCCAGGCATCGTTTCGCCAATTTGGTGTAACCCGTCTTTACACCGTCTGCCCCTTCGTAAAGATGCAGCAGCTTGTTTTTGTTCTGTAAGCGTCTGTCCCAGCTCTCTCCCTCCCAGGAGATGCTTTTTACCTTGGTGGACACGATTTGCCGAAAGGTAGGATTTTTCAGGGCATACGCCGATAGCTTTACCATATCGTTCGCAGTGGAATAATGCATATTGCTGTCATCAAGTCCATGTGGATTCATAAAGTTGGTATGCGTCATTCCGATCATGGCCGCCTTTTCGTTCATCTTGTAGGCAAACCCTTGAACAGAACCGCCGATATGGATGGCAATGGCCGTAGCTGCATCATTTCCGGACCGCAGCATCAGGCCATAAAGCAGCTCTTCAAGCGTCAAGCGCTCCCCCTTTCGCAGATAAATGGAGGAGCCTTCCACCCCTACAGCTTCGTCCGGGATCTGAATGACATCTTTTAGATTTCCTTCTTCTATCGCGACGATCGCCGTCATCGTTTTGGTCAGACTGGCAATCCGCATTTTTTTGTCGCCATTTTTCTGATACAAAATGCGCCCGGAAGCGACATCGATCAGTGCAGCAGCTTCAGCGGAAATGCCTAAGGCTCCCTCGGCTGCTTTTGTCTCTCCCAACGGCAACAAAAAGGCTTGCAACAGAAGAAAAACGACGAGTACGCCGGATAATCGCTTCAGGTACTTCATAACGTCCTCCCCATCGTTTGGTAAACTTCCCGATTGGTACAAGTATATGGGGACGAGTGTACAGTTAGTACCGGAAGAACAAATCCGTGACTAGTCGTTTTCTTTTTCTATGCGGTTCGAGAATAAAGCGGTTGCTTCTTTACGCGCTTCTTCGACATTCAGATTGACAGGCGGCTCCGGCAAATCCGAGAGTGACCTTAATCCGAAATGCTCCAAAAATTCTTTCGTGGTTGCATACAAGATTGGTCTGCCAATCCCTTCCGCTCTGCCCGCTTCGCGAATCAATTGCTTGGAAAGCAGCGTCTGCAACGCTTTTTCACATTTGACTCCGCGAATTTCCTCGATATCTGATCGGGTCAACGGTTGTTTATACGCAATGATGGCGAGCGTCTCCAAGGCGGCCTGTGACAAGGTTGACTGGCTCGGCGAGGTAGCGAGTTTTTCAAAGTAAGGCACGTGCTCAGGCAAGGTTGTTAACTGATACGCCTTCGCTACCTCTACGATTTGTATGCCTCGTCCATTCCGGCGAAAATCGGCTTTCATATCCTCCAGCACATCGATGACCGAATCCTCGGAAAGCTCGACGATTTCGGCAATTTGCTTGGCGTCAATTCCTTCATCGCCAGAGATGAAAAGAAGGCCTTCGATGATTCCCTTGATTTTATCGAAATCCACTCATGATCTCTCCTTAGATGATGTATCGCAAATCAAGATGTCTTGAAACAGTTGATTTTGGATGCAGGTAATGTGCTTTGCTTTCATTAGCTCGAGCATCGCCAAAAAAGTAGTGACAATCTCTGTTCTCGTTGTATTTTCCGAGAATAGCTGATAAAACCGGACCATCCCGCCACCGACCTGCAGCAGCTGGCGGATCTCTTTCATCCGGTCCTTGATAGAGATCTCCTCACGAGAAATTTTGGCCACCGGCTCCTTGTCCACCACGCGCTTGATCATTTTTTCCAAGGCACCAAGCAGGTCATAAAGCGAGACATTTTTCACCGGATTCTCCTCTTCCCGTACGTATGGAGTCAAATCCTCCGCAGGCCGTGTAAATACGTGGCTGCGCCCAATCTCACGCTCCCGCAGCTCTTCTGCCAGCAGCTTGTATCGTTTGTATTCCAGCAGTCGCTGCACCAATTCTTCGCGAGGATCCACCTCTTCCACGTCCATGTCGAAAAGAGGCTGGAAGACTTGCTCTTCTTTTTTGGGAAGCAGCATTTTGCTTTTGATCGACAGGAGGGTTGCCGCCATCACCACAAATTCACTGGCGATGTCCAGCTGCATTTCCTGCGCGCTTTTCAAAATCGACATATACTGCTCCGTTATTTCTGCGACGGGAATGTCATAGATGTCTACTTCTGCTTTATCGATCAAGTGCAAAAGCAGATCCAACGGCCCCTCGAATGAATCTAGTTTGATACTGTATGCCAATGCGATCCCGCCCTTATGCTCGTAAAACGTTCTTGGTTGATACTACCCTGGTGTTTCCTAGTTAAAACATGGAGACGATTTGTATGGCTGCTGATTCTATTCCGTCTATCATCAATCTCAGAGGAACACCCAGAATGGTCGAGCTGACGCCCGGCAAGAAGATCATCAGAAGCAGCACCCACGGCCCATATACATCCAGTTTGTGAAAAAACGGATCCCAGCGACGCGGAGCCAAAAAGCGCAAAATGTTTGAACCGTCCAAAGGATGTATCGGCAATAGATTGAAGACAAATAAGCCGCAATTGATAATTAATGAAAACATCAAGGTGTATCCAATGGCGTCAAAGACTTTTTCATTCACACCTTCTAGTAAACCGTAGCGATTGACCACTTGAATAATGATCGCAAAAAGAAAAGCCAAGATCACATTCACCAACGGACCTGCAGCAGCAACAATCACCATGCCCAACCGCTTATTCCCGCGAAAATTAAACGGGTTCACCGGTACAGGCCGCGCCCAGCCAAACGGTCCGAACAAAATGAGGATCATCCCAAATGGATCAATATGCGGAATCGGATTTATCGTCAGACGGCCTTCTCTCTGTGCAGTGGGGTCACCCAACTTCCAAGCGGCATAGGCATGTGCCCATTCGTGGAGGGAAAACGCAATGACAAACGCAATCAAGCGAAATGGGACTGTTTCCCAATCAAAATGAAAAAGATTCATAGTTGCCTCCTGATTTGGCAAAATCTCTCCATTAGGATACCAAGAGAGTGAGTGGGATACAAGCAGGATTCCAGAAACGTGCATGATTCTAAGAAGAAAGACACCAGCTTTTCATCACTGGTGCCTACCCGATCATTCCTTAATCGATTACTCTTCCCACACTTTTACTTCTTTCATCTTGTCGCCTTGCTTGATAGAATCGACATGCTCCATGCCCTCGGTTACTTTACCGAAAACTGTATGTACTCCATCCAAATGAGGGAACGCATCGTAGCAAATAAAGAATTGGCTGCCGCCGGTGTCTTTTCCTGCATGGGCCATGGAAAGCGCTCCGCGAACGTGTTTGTTCGGATTGCCGGAAGTTTCACACTTGATCGTATAGCCTGGACCGCCTGTACCTGTACCATGCGGGCAGCCTCCTTGCGCGACAAACCCAGGAATTACGCGATGGAACGTCAAGTCATTATAGAAATTTTCATTTGCTAGTTTTTCAAAGTTTGCGACCGTATTTGGCGCTTCATCAAAGAAATCGATTTTGATCTCTTTGCCGTTTTCAAGCGTAATTAGACCTTTTTTCATTCGTCTTGCCTCCATCCATCTGTTTGATAACTTATTCATTGTATCATGGCGGACAGGTCACGTCCAATGACTGACGGCCAATTGCGTCTGGACAGGAAAATCACTGACGAATACCGTACCCTCTTGTTCTTTTGCCAACTTCTTGATTTTCGCCGCTTGCACAGAAATTTCTTCAACAGAAGTAAAGCGAGTCGGATAAGCGTACACTCCAGCCATGGACATGGATAAAACGGGTGTTTGCAATGTTTCCTCTTCCCCTTTTTGGTTCAAGTCTGCAAAGCAAACCGAAAATGACTCCTTAATGTATTGAATCATCGCACTTGCTCGTGTCATGGAAGTGATGATAATAAAATCATCTCCGCCAATATGGCCAACAAAATCAGCAGAATCACCGGCAAGCTGAACACTCGCTTTGAGCAACGCCGCTGTTCGCTCGATAATTTGATCCCCCGCCTCGAAACCATAACGATCATTGAACCATTTGAAACGGTCCAAATCGCAGTAAACAATTAAAAACTCTTCTTCTCGTTGCAAGCGCTGGAGCAATTCGCGTTCAATGAGCAAATTGCCCGGTAGACCCGTCAGCGGATTGGCAAACGTCGCCAACTCAAGCTTGATGCTTGCCATTTTGTCCAAGAGGCTTTGTACAGAAACGATTCCCGCATATTCCTCATTTTCATCTGCTACGATGAGCACATCGTACAAATGGAAGGCATCGCGGGACATTGCTCGTTTGGCCACATCTTCAATTAGATCGTCTTTTTGGATAATGAGCGGACTATGATTCATGATTTGCGCAATCGGTCGCTCATAATACAAGGCGATTCCATATTGCCCGCCAAGGATCTGATAAAGCTGAAAACGCATGATCAAGCCGATCGGTTTCGTTCCCCGTAACACGACAATGCTTTCGATTCGCCGATTTTGCTCAAACATTTGATGAACCGTTTTGACTTTGGTATGCTCCTCGACAAATAGCGTCTTCGTGACAATTTCTCCGACATCGCGGGTATAGGCAATTTGATCACGCGCATGATTCTTTCGTTTTGCATCCATTAACCGAATATGATTCATGGCCTGGCCGGAGATATTGGTCATTCCCTTAGCCGGCTTCCCCAAATAATAGCCTTGCCCATATCCGACCCCGAGTTCAATCAACGTTTGCAGCTCGCGCCCGTTTTCAATCCCCTCCGCAATAATTTTGCATTTCACTTTTTCCGCAAACTGGACAAATGTCTCCAGCAACGCTTGCTTGATCGAATCATTATCAATATTTCGAATCAAGGACATATCCAGCTTGATGAAATCCGGATAGATTTCCGTGATCGATTCTAGGCTGGAGTAGCCAGCTCCCGCATCGTCCACCGCAATCAGGTACCCTTTTTTCCGATACTCCTCGATGTTCTTGCGAAAAACGGCGTAATTGGTAATCGCATGGCGTTCGGTAATCTCCAGCACGATATTATGGGGATTTAAATGCAGGTCATCAAGCTGCTTTGCGGCATGTCCACGCAATAAAAAGGGATCGTCAATGGCGCGCGGATCCAGGTTAATGAACATCTTTTCGGAAGGTTTGAGATAACGCAAATGCTCCATGGCACGTTTACGGCAGATATGTTCTAATTGAAACACGGTATCCGTTTCTTCAGCCAATGAAAACAGGGACAACGGAGAATGAAAAGGCGTGTTTACAGGTCCGCGGGCCAACGCTTCCCAACCTAGCGGCACTCCATCGCGTAAAGAAACGATCGGCATGAAGTGCATGGTGATCTCCTCTGCATGTAAAAGCCGATGATACTGGGTAATCTGCTCATACTTTTCCGACGTGAGGCCGTATTTGGCCATATGACCAGCGTGCTTCACCGACGTATACATCTCTTTCACGATGTCAAGTCCGGGCATTTCTGCAAAGCCGATATGTACGCGCAGGTCCTCATGATTCACAAAGCTAGCCTGCTCATTCAGTGTGCTCTCAACCCGATCTTGCATACTGATCGATAACATCCGGCACTCTTCTTCATTTACCCCGCGCGGAAAAGACACATAGATGGAGAAATCGTCTCCCCATAAACGTTGGATTCCCATCACCTTTCCTTTAATCTCCAATATCTTGCGCGCTTCATTGACCAGCGTCCGTTCAAAAATACGCAAGACCCGCTTTGCCGCATGATCCCCATATCTATTTTCAATTTCGGTCAATTTCACAATATCGATATAAAACATGATGACAGTTGCCCCTCTGGATTTTTCCTGGGCAATCGTCTTTTTCAGCTTGTATCGTCTTTCCGATGAGTAAATCCGCTCCCGCCGGAACCAATTCATCAGGGATGGCACCATGTTGTTACGTTCCTCCTTCACCATTCACCCATCATTATGGCAAGAAAACATGAAGGTAGTGTAAAGGTAAAGTGAAGGAATGACTAAAAAAAGACAGCTCCTCACCGAACATGAAGAACTGTCTTTGCTTTTCGCTTAACGATGCACGTGTTGGCGATTCAAGGGACGATCGTGACGAATAATATCATTCAGGGTTTCCCTCTCCACGACGACATCCGCTTGCCCGTCTTTGACGAAGACTACTGCTGGTTTGGCAACCCGGTTGTAATTGTTTGCCATGGCATAGCCGTATGCCCCTGTGCAAGGCACCGCCAAAATATCGCCAGCCGTTCCTTTGGGCAGCTTGACATCCCAGATCAGCATGTCACCCGATTCGCAACATTTACCGGCAATGGAGACAAGATCATCAGCCTGTTCATTCATCCGGTTTGCAATGACTGCTTCGTAGCGAGCTTCATACAACGCTGGACGAAGGTTATCCGTCATCCCTCCGTCAACGGCAACATATTTACGCACACCTGGAATTTCCTTGATGGACCCAATCCGGTAGAGGGTCGTTCCCGCATCACCGACAATACTACGTCCTGGCTCAATCCATATTTCAGGTAATGGCAATGAGGCTTTGTCCAGTTCTTCGCGCACGGCTTTGGTGATCGCCTTCACATATTCCTCCGGGGAAAGCGGAGTGTCACCTTCCACGTACCGAATTCCAAAACCACCACCGACATTCAGCACCTCACTGATAAAGCCGAAAGACTCCCTTGCCTGCTTCAAGAGATCCACGAGGCGAGAGATGGCAATCAGAAAGCCGTCTGTTTCAAAGATCTGCGAGCCAATATGGCTGTGTACACCAAGCAGTTTCAAGAATGCACTGCGGTGAGCTGTTTCCATCGCCTGCAAAGCTTGCCCGCTCAGCACATCAAAACCGAACTTGGAGTCCTGCTGACCGGTGGAGATATATTCATGCGTATGTGCTTCTACACCTGGTGTCACACGAAGCAATACTTGTACCATTTTGTTATTTTCTTGGGCCATCTCTCCCAACATGGCAAGCTCGTAAAAATTATCAACGACAAAGCAGCCAATATTGGCATCCATGGCCATTTGAATCTCTTCCTGCGATTTATTGTTCCCGTGAAAATGGATGCGGTCTGCTGGAAATCCCGCCTGCAAAGCTGTATATAATTCACCGCCTGAAACAACGTCGAGAGAAAGCCCCTCTTCTTCCGCCAGCTTGCACATCGCTAGCGTGGAAAACGCTTTGCTGGCATAGGCGACCTGAAACGTAAAGCCAGACTCTTCGAACGCTTTCACAAAGGCACGGCATTTATTGCGGATAAAAGCTTCATCATACACATACAACGGCGTCCCGAATTTCTGCGCCAGCTCGGTCGTGTCACAACCACCAATTTCCAAATGACCACGTTCATTGATCCGACTAGTCCCATGCATATACATTTCTGCTTCCCCCATCTCTCTCCACGATATGAAAAAACAACTGACATCAAACACGTCAGTTGCTGTTCATACTAGGTTCAACCGATGTGTAATTTTATGAATAACTATACCACATCCGCCGATTTTTTGACAATGGTTGGTCTTCCCTCTCACGCTTACTGCCGCGTAGGATTTTGCCCACGGACAATGCTTGGCCGCTTCCCTTTCAGAGGAACGGGCATACGAATCAATGTATCTTTAAACGCCTGATAGTTAAACGGAATCAGCGGCCAGAGATAAGGTGTATTGAGTGAGCGTGTCAAAGCCAGTGTAATGAGAACAAAGGAAACACCCGCCATGAAACCCGTCAATGAGAAAATGCCTGTCATGAACACGAGAAAGATCCTGGTAATGCGATTCGCGAGAGAAAGCTCGTAGCTTGGCGTGGCAAAGTTGCCAATCGCCGCTACAGCGATGTAGAGGATCACCTCTGGTGAAAACATGCCAACTTTTATCGCGACCTCCCCGATCAGAATCGCAGCAATCAATCCCATCGCAGTTGCCAGAGGGCTAGGCGTATGGATCGCTGCCATGCGCATCAAATCAAGGCCTAGTTCAGCCATTAAAAACTGGGCGAGAAGAGGGATGCTCCCCTGTTCCTTTACTCCAACGAAATCCAGTTCTTTCGGTACGTATTCCGGATGCATGACCATCAGAATCCAGAGTGGTAGAAGAAAAATAGAAGCCAAGATACCAAAAAAGCGAACCCAACGCAGATAAGCTCCTACTACCGGGGTTTGTCGATATTCTTCAGCGTGCTGCACATGGTGGAAATAAGTCGTTGGTGTTATCATCACGCTTGGCGAGGTGTCTACATATACAAGCACATGCCCTTCAAGCAGATGGATGGCCGCGACATCCGGTCTTTCCGTATATCGAACCATCGGGAATGGATTCCAGCTCTTTCCAATAATAAATTCCTCGACCGTTTTTTCCGCCATCGGAATCCCATCCACATTTATCTTTTGCAGCCGGTCCTTCAATTCTTCAATCAGTTTTGAGTTTGCGATATCCTTGATATAAGCGATCGCTACATCCGTTTTGGAGCGTTGACCGATCTGAATCACTTCGAACCGCAGACGTTCATCGCGAATCCGCCGTCTGGTCAACGCTGTATTGATCACCAAGGTCTCGGTAAATCCGTCGTGTGCCCCCCGAACAACCCGCTCTGTATCCGGTTCCTCTGGCGTACGCCCCGGGTACATCTTGGCATCCATGATAATACCTCGGTTCTCCCCATCAATGAGGATTCCGACCTGTCCCACCAATAGCTTATCGATAAATTCATCTCTGGTTTTGACCGTTGCCAACTGGAAAAAAGGGATGTACTTATGATACAGCTCTTCAAAAACATCTGTATGCCATTCTTTGTCCTTTAAGTCGTTCAGGTCGCGCATAATCATGGTGACGATCGTGTTATCAGCAAAACCATTTATGTAATAGATCAGCAGCTTCTTTTCTGCGACGGTGAATTCATGCACAGCCACATCAAACGTTTCCCCAACACCCAGCTTGCGGTCCAGCTCTGCCTTATTTTCTTCAATGTGCTTGTGAAGGGGCTGTTTCTCTTTTTTCTTCTCTTCCGGCGGTGCTTGCACCATGGAAATCACTCCTTTCGAGTATCCATTTCACTGCTTTTAAGGTAATCGGACAACCGTATCGTAAGTTGTCTTTTCCGTGCATTTTGCCGATGTCGCCGATCCCGATGATCCAGGGGATCTTTACCCTTCCCAGGATGTCTACCGTATCTCCATAAATCTGGTTTTCCAGAGATTTGTCCGGAAATCCGTCCTTGTCAACTGCATCATCCACGATATTTCCTTCGTTATCAATCGAATATCTGACCTTCGTTCCCTTCACCCATCTGGTGTTGGAAGCGACCGCAATCGCCCCAAGCACCTGAATATCCGGATGCTTGGCAACATACTCGATGGCTTGTTCTCCTCTTCCGCTCCCATAGTCGCCATTGTCATCAAACATGACCAGCACGGGGTCGCTTGCCGCCATTTTGATGAGCTGCACCATCTGCTGACCGGTGAGCGGCGTGGGATTGCCCGCCGACAGTGAAATGCAGCGTCCGCCCACTTCCTTCGCTACTTTCTCTACGGCCCGCTGCGCAATGGGATCGCCATCCGTAATCAGGATCACTTTTCGTCTACGATCCTCCATTGAACTCCCCCTGTCCGTATCAGATTAGCCTTTTGGCCGAAAAACGAGAGATGCCAAAAAACCGAAAACGATGGCTGCCGAGATACCGGCGCTCGTCACTTCGAAGATGCCTGTAATGACACCGATGACCCCTTGTGTTTCAGCTTCCTGAATCGCACCATGATAAAGTGAATGGCCGAAGCTTGTGATCGGTACCGTTGCACCGGCACCAGCAAAGTCGATAAATCTGTCGTAAAGACCAAAAAAGTCTAGTGCCACCCCGGCTACAACCAAGGTACTCATCACGTGAGCCGGCGTGAGCTTACCCACGTCCAGCAGCAATTGCCCAACCACACAGATGAGGCCACCCACGACAAACGCAATCATATATTCCAACGCTAATGCCCTCCTTCAAAAACCACTGCATGGGCGATACATGGTATCGAATTTCCCTGCTGGTAACTGACTGGGCTCAAAAGCGCCCCCGTCGCACAGACCAACACTTTTTTCATCTTGCCCTTTTGCAGCTGATCCATGATGTAGCTATAGGTAACCGTTGCACTGCTTGCACACCCGCTAGCTCCGGCAAACACATTCTGACTGGGGTCAAATATCATCAAGCCGCAATCATTGTATACCTTGTCCATATCGTACCCGCGCGAAAGCATCATCTCTTTGGCGATCGCGTAGCCGACTGTTGCCAGATCACCCGTCACGATCAAGTCATAATCCTGCGGCTTCCGATCCAAATCCTCGAAATGCTTGGTCAACGTATCTACCGCTGCCGGAGCCATGGCAGATCCCAAATCGAACGGATCCTTGATCCCCATATCAATGACCTTGCCTAAGGTGGCATGAGTAAGACGGGGGCCGTCGCCTCCTTTCCCTACGATGGCTGCTCCTGCCCCCGTCACTGTCCACTGGGCGGAAGGGGGTTTTTGACCACCATATTCGGTAGGATACCGATATTGCCGCTCTGCCGTCGCATTGTGACTGCTGCAAGCCGCGATGGCATACTGGACATAGCCTGCATTGACTAAGGCCGCCGCATTTGCCAAAGTTAGCATAGAGGTCGAGCATGCTCCGTACATGCCCATGGTCGGTATCGATAATAATTCAGCTGTAAACGTGGCGGTGATGTTTTGGTTGAGCAAATCCCCAGCCAAAATGACATCCACCTCTTGTTCACTTAAGGACGCCTTTTCCAACGCAATGCGGATCGCATCCTCCATCAGCTGCCGTTCGGCCAGCTCCCATGTATCCTTGCCCGCATATAAATCATCATAGACTTTATCGAAAAGCGCTCCTAATGGCCCCTCTCCTTCTTTGGGACCGACCGCTGTTGCCGAAGCCTGGATGCGCACATCTTCCGTGAATTGCCATGTTTGACGACTAATCCTGGTTGTTGGAGCAATTGCGGTCGTACTCATGTGTCATCCTCCTTCTTTTACACCAAACCGAATAAACTTTTGATCAGCCCTGCAATAAAGGCGGCCACCACCCCGAATACAATGACCGAACCGGCCAGCTTGAACATATTGCCCCCCACGCCGAGGACATATCCCTCGCTGCGATGTTCAATCGCGGCAGATGCGATCGAGTTGGCAAAGCCCGTTACCGGCACGGCGGAGCCAGCACCTGCATATTGACCGATATTATCGTATATCCCCAAACCGGTTAACAGGACGGATAAAAAAATGAGCGTGGCCACAGTGGGGTTTCCCGCTGTTTTCTCCGTAAAGTCAAAAAAGTTGATATAGATATTTTGTATGATTTGCCCTAACAAGCAGATCGTCCCGCCTACCCAAAAAGCACGGAAGGTATTTTGGAGGACATTGCGTTTCGGTTGAAACTTGGATGCCTGCTGCTTATAAAGCTCCTTGCTCATTGGCATAGCATCACCGCTTTTCGCCTTCGTAGCCATTGACTCACTTCCTTTTCCCGATTCATTTTTCAACCCTATTTTTCCATGAAGAGAAACGCTCTATGACTAGCGATATTTCCCAGTTACAGATGTAACAGCCATTGCAGCATCGATCCAATCGTCTTCCCCATCACCATTGCCATCAAAAATAGCAGGATATGCTGCTCGACCTGCAGACGCTTCGCCAGGATCGGAAAAACATTCAATACTTCGGTTAATCCAGCTGCCAAGGTGCCTACAAAGATACCTGCAAGGATGCCAGAAAGCGATGTAAACAGGGCAGGCAAGTGGATCGTCACGCCATAAAAATCAGTCAGCGTGTACAGCATCACACCGCATATTAACGCCCACTCATAAGCGCGAACAAAGCGATGTGAATGGGTTAATTGTGTCAGTCTTGGAATGATATCAAGCACGCTAATAAAGGCAACAAAGCCACTCCCGACGGCAACTCCTCCCCCCAGTCCGATGATCAGGAGAATTGCATCGAGCATGATCGTTCTCACTTGCTACGTTCATTCTCCTTGTTTTCATGATGGATATAGTACTGATCCAGGCTTTGCTGATACGTAAACAACTCGACTTCCAAGGGACTGGGTTCCTCATGGATGCGTTTGCGAAAAATGTGGTTAAAAAAAAGCACCATGCCAAGACCGATGCCGATGGAGTATGGAATCTGCAACCAGAGCGGGTGCTCTGCATGCTCACCAGTCAACAAAAAGTAAATACGCTGGTGAACTTGCGGCATACTGACATCGGTGTGAAAATTCATGATCGCCATGCCAGAACCCGCAAATAGAATCAGCCATACTGTGATGACCAGCAGAAGATTGGGTTTCCTGCGAGAGCTGCGAACCTCGACGATGATTTGCGGGGCTCCCTGCACTTCCAGCGGTACATCGGGAAGATAGGAACGCAATGCTTGTATAACCTGCATGATATCAATGATGATCAACTCGCCATCCTCAGGCTTTACTTGATAAATGGGCATGGAGCGCAGCTTCTCTTCACGATCGCCATCCCAATACAACTGACATACATCCCCCAGCGTAATGACATCACGGGGTTTTAACGATAACCGTTTTCGTAAAAGAATATATAAAGGTTTCTCCACCGTTCACTCCTCCCTGCAGCAGATCGTATTCGTTAGTATGTACGGGTCAAACATCGTGAATGCAGAAAAAAACGACCGAACCGAGCTATTGCTCGATTTGGTCGCGTATCGTCTGTAAGATCCTTTTTTCCAGGCGAGAGACCTGAACCTGTGAAATGCCTAAGCGTTCGGCTACCTCCGATTGCGTCTGATCCTTGTAATAGCGTAAATAGACAATCAATCGTTCGCGATCCGACAATTTCCCGATGGCATCTTTCAACGCAATCTGATCAAACCATTTATTGACACTCTCATCCGCAATTTGATCAATCAGTGTGATCGGATCGCCATCGTTCTCAAAGACCGTCTCATGAATCGAGGAAGGCGCGCGGCTTGCCTCTTGTGCGAAGACGACCTCTTCCGGCGTCAGTCCCAGTGCTTCTGCTACCTCCCCTACTGTAGGAGACCGCCCGAATGTCTTATACAATTCGTCCTTTGTCCTGCGAACCTTGTTGGCGGTTTCTTTCAATGATCTGCTCACCTTTACCGTACCGTCATCACGTAAGAAGCGCTGGATTTCTCCAATGATCATCGGCACCGCATAGGTCGAGAATTTGACATCATAGACCAGATCAAACTTATCCACCGCTTTTAATAGACCGATGCAGCCGATTTGAAACAAGTCGTCTGCCTCGTAGCCACGATTAATAAAACGTTGGACGACCGACCAAACCAGGCGAATATTGCTATTCACAAGAAGTTCGCGTGCTTCCGTGTCACCACTTTGGCTTCTTGCTATCAGTTCCTTGACTTGCTCATTGGTTAGGAATGGCTGACTCGCATTTTTGATATCGGCTCCCATTGGCACTACCCCTAATTCTGCATCGCTGCTGATCGTAACAGACGTTTCGT
>DASQNU010000095.1:0-7866 GCA_035644815.1 Bathyarchaeia archaeon
TGGCGCATGCTTTCTTTTTAGGGGTGAATCATGATTCATATCCGCTATCATCTCATGACAATCGCAGCCATTTTTTTCGCCTTAGGGGCAGGAATTATTCTCGGAGGCACAGCAGGACAGGCATGGTTTGCGGATACGGAAAAGGAATTCTTGAGCAGCATGGAGGCCAAATACGATAAGGCGCTCAAGAGTAATAATGAGCTAAAGCAGCAGCTCAACCAACTGATCATCCAGGTAGAGCGCAGCAATGAGGAAGTCATCCATCTGATGGCTGTCCGGTACGCAGAGGATTTGCAAGGAGAAAAAGTGCTGGTCTGGCATACACCGGAGACACGGATCGAGCTCGTCAAGCGAATCCTGCAAACGGTAGGTGTAGAAATCGTCATGTACAATCCGGAAAAGGCACTTCCAGAAATGCCGCTGCTCATCGTGGGTAGGGAATTGCCAGCATGGGCACAACGGATTCCGGTGGAGACAGGTTATATTCATGTGGATGCTTTGCCGGATTCGCCGGCAAAGCAGTGGAAGCTGTTGGAGCGAGTACAAATGCTGTTGAAAGAAAAGAGGATGGAGCTTGAAAAAAGTTAGTGTAGTCATTCCGGCTTATAACGAATCCGCGCATATTGCTACGACCTTGCGCGCAGTAAGGCGGCATGTGGATTGTGATGAGCTGATTGTCGTTGACGATGGCAGTACGGATGGAACGGCAGAGCTGGCCGCGGTGTGGGCCGATAGACTGATCAGGTTGGGCAGCAACCATGGAAAGGGTTTTGCTCTAAAGACAGGCTGGGAACAAGCGTCAGGTGATATCCTGTTGTTTTTGGATGCGGATTTGCGGGAAAGTGCCGCGCACGCCGCTCAGCTGCTTTCACCGATTTTCGAAGACTCGTGTGATATGGCTATTGCGATCCTACCTGGTCCGGTAAGAAAAGCGGGCTTCGGACTGGCAAAAGGCTTGGCACGCAGAGGCATTCAATGGATGACTGGCTATATTCCCAATGCCCCGCTGTCAGGACAACGGGCGATCAAGCGTGAAGTCTTGCAGGCAGTCGGTCATCTCGACCGAGGGTTCGGGATTGAGGTAGGACTGACAATCGATGCTTTGCGGGCAGGGTTTCGCATCCGGGAAGTGCCAGTGGCGTTTGCACATCGGGAAACGGGCAATGACTTGCATGGCGTTGTCCATCGAGGAAGAGAGTTTTTTGCGATTGGACGTACGCTGGGGCAAAAATGGAAAGAGAGCGTGACCAATCGATGGGGCTAGTTTTTTCCGTAGCGGCAATCACTCCGATTCTTTTGCATGTCCTGGTGTTTCGTCGCGGGAAGGAGCTGTTGATAAGCGGGGGAGTTGTGAGAAGTAACTTTGCCGGTAGAATCATTCCTACGGCGGGTGGTGTATTTTTCGTGCTGTATTACATCACAGCTGTGGGGTTGGCAGTCTCGGTTGCCTCTCTGGGTCATTTCGCGGAGGTGCCGTTAAAGCAGTTCTCTCTGTTGATCAGCGGGATCGTTATTATGGCGCTGTTTGGCTGGCTGGATGACCGATCTGCGGACAAAGAAGCAAAAGGCTTCCGTGGGCATCTTGCCGTACTATGGCAGGAAGGAAGGATGACTAGCGGGTTGTGGAAAGCTTGGGGCGGAGGGGCTGTTGCCATGCTGGTGGCTCTGCCATTGTCGGAGAATCTGATTGAATGGTTGATCCACACAGGCATACTGGCCCTTTCCACCAATCTTCTTAATCTGTTTGATCTGCGTCCCGCCCGTGCGATGAAGGTGTTTTGGTTCTTTCTTTTTCTGTCGGTAGCATCCGCTTGGCATGTCGGGATCGTCTATTTGTGGATCGTGCCGGGACTAATGGCTACCTTGCTGCTGTTGGGGCCGGAGGGACGACAGCAGATCATGCTGGGGGACACCGGAGCAAACAGTTTGGGGTTTCTCACTGGTTTTCTCCTCATTTCGACTCAATCCATGACGGCAAAAATCTGCTTGCTTTGCCTAATGATACTGCTCCATATATTGGCCGAGTTTATCTCCTTTTCGCGTGTCATACAGTCAGTGGGCTTCCTGAGACGGATTGATCAATGGGGGAGACAGAACCTCCCGCAAAATGATGGTTGAATGGAAAAACGGCGTGGTGCCAGTTGCGACCACGCCGTTATTTGTATGATTACTTGCTGTCATCCTCATCCTCGTCATCTTCCTCAGGGATCATAAACCGGGGTTGTACGCGATTGCGTTTTCGTTCATGATGCAAAATAAAGCCGCCGATGAAGAGCACGGGAATCAGAAAAAGGGCAGCGCCAAGAAGGAAAGTGCCCCAGCGAAAGCCGATTTCCGGATTAAAGCTCAAATAAATGACGTCGCGCATAACCTTTATTCCATAAACCGCAATGATCGCGGGAACAGCCATGATGAGTAGAGCGACCAGTTTTTGTCCTAGCATGGCGGGCACATCCTTTTTTGAATGAATTCAACATCAACATATTAAAGGAACTGTTCGCACTTGTCCAACGAAGAAATTGAGATAAAATAAGAGAGGTCAAAGTGAGCTTTGCGAAAAGAGGGATGCCGGTGCACAAGCTATTGATCATCGGGGCAGGAAATGTAGGTACAGCGCTATTGCAGAAAATCAATCAGATGGACCAGATTCAGATTGTGGCGGTTGTCGATGAAAGAATGGATGCACCAGGCATCAAGGTGGCCCAATCACTTGGAATCGAAGTCGCCCGTACATATCAGCCTTATCTCGATGTGGATATCGATATCATATTGGAAATGACCGGGAACCAAGAGGTGTATGAGGAGGTTCTACGCCTCAAACAGGCCAAAACCGTGTTGATCCCTGCATCTTTTACGGGGATGATCATTCGACTGCTTCAGGAGCGGGAGCAGCTCATCTCAATTCTTTCCCAGCACAAGCGAGAATTTGAGACGATGCTCAATTCCACTCATGATGCCATTATTGCTGTGAATCAGACAGGCTTGATCACCCTTTTTAATAAAGCGGCAGAAAGGCTCATGGGAATTGAAGCGAAAGAAGTGATGGGGACACCTGCGGACGCCTGTATTCCCAATACGCGTTTACATATCGTACTGCAGACGGGGCAACCCGAGCTGAACCAGGAGCAAGTGCTGCCAAACCGCACTCGTATTATTACCAATCGTGTGCCGGTGCGAGACGAGCGTGGCGAAGTAGTGGGAGCTGTCGCAACCTTTCGTGACATCACCGAAATCATGGACCTCGCCTCCGAGGTAACAGATTTAAAAGAGCTGAAAAGCATGCTGCAGGCGATCATTCACTCGTCGGATGAAGCGATCTCTGTGGTGGATGCTGATGGGATCGGACTGCTCATCAACCCTGCATACACCCGGCTTACAGGGCTCTCCGAGGAGGACGTGATCGGGAAGCCGGCTACCGTTGACATTTCAGAAGGTGACAGCATGCATATGCAGGTGCTGAAGACCAAAAAACCGGTTCGCGGTGTCCAGATGAAGCTGGGTCCGAAACGAAAGGATGTCATCGTGAATGTAGCTCCCGTGATGGTAGATGGTGTGCTGAAAGGCAGTGTCGGAGTTGTCCACGATATTTCCGAGTTTAAAATGTTGAACGAAGAGTTGGAAAATGCGCGACGCATCATTCGGACGCTGGAAGCGAAATACTCTTTTGATCACATCATCGGCAACAGCGAGCATATGAAATCAGCGATCGAGCAGGCACAAAAGGCAGCCCTTACTCCAGCGACTGTCTTGCTGCGCGGGGAATCGGGCACGGGAAAGGAGCTGTTCGCCCATGCCATCCACAATGCAAGCGAACGCAAATACAATCAATTTATTCGGGTAAACTGTGCGGCCATTTCGGAGACGTTGTTGGAAAGCGAACTGTTTGGTTATGAGGAAGGGGCCTTCACGGGTGCTCGGCGCGGCGGCAAGCGCGGTCTGTTTGAAGAGGCGAGCGGAGGCACCATTTTTTTGGATGAAATCGGCGAATTGTCGATGAGCATGCAGGCGAAGCTGCTGCGCGTGCTGCAGGAGCGGGAAATCGTACGTGTCGGCGGAACGAAAGCCATTCCGGTGAATGTCCGTGTCATTGCGGCTACCCATGTCAATCTTGAATCGGCTATCCAGACGGGAAGCTTTCGTGAGGATCTGTACTACCGATTGCATGTTTTCCCCATCCATATACCACCACTGAGACAACGCGTCGAGGATATTGAAGCTCTCTCGGAGCACCTGCTGAGAAAATACAATTTGGAATATGGACGAAATGTAGAAGAGATTGCTGCGGGCACATTGGAAAAATTGCGTGCCTATCACTGGCCGGGAAATGTCAGGGAGCTGGAGAACGTGCTGGGCCGGGCGATTATCCATATGAAATTTAGCGAAACGGTGATCATGCCGGAACATCTCCCGCCGCTCGATATAAAAGCGGGAAAAAGCGAAGGGCGCCAACCTATGCCAGTCGCGACAGGAAAAACACTCAAAGAAGCGCTTGAAGATACGGAACGCAGCTTTATCCTGCAGGTGATGCGAGAGACGAAGGGAAATCGCACGCTGGCCGCCAAACAGTTAGGGATTTCGATTCGCAATTTATACTACAAGCTGGAGAAATTGGGCATAGATGAATAACAGAGGTAGAAAATCACTGCGCAAAAACTTGCATGCAATAAGTGGCAGGGAACTGCAAAAACTTGCATCTTCATCGCTACGTTGATCAGGCAGTTTCGTGATCGATAAAGCTTTTTTCACAAAAAAGACACATTGGCACATCTTTTGCAAGGTTACATAGTGAATCATTTTCCAGTACACCCTAACTAGACGTGTATAAGACAGGAAAGCAGATTATATCGGGAGGGTCCATTCTACATGAAGATTTTTGACTACTTACAACGATACGATTATGAACAATTGGTTTTTTGCCAAGATGAAGCATCAGGATTAAAAGCAATTATTGCGATACATGATACGACTTTGGGCCCCGCTTTGGGCGGCACCCGGATGTGGACCTACAATTCTGAAGAAGACGCGATTGTCGACGCGCTACGTTTGGCTCGCGGCATGACCTACAAAAATGCAGCAGCTGGTTTGAACATTGGCGGCGGGAAAGCCGTGATCATCGGGGATCCACGAAAAGACAAGAGTGAGGCGTTGTTCCGCGCATTCGGCCGTTACATTCAAGGCTTGAATGGCCGATACATCACCGCTGAAGATGTTGGAACAACGGTAGCAGATATGGATACTATTCATTTGGAGACGAATTACGTGACGGGTGTTTCCCCTGCCTTTGGTTCAAGCGGAAATCCTTCGCCAGTTACCGCGTATGGTGTCTATCGTGGAATGAAAGCGGCAGCCAAGCGTGCATTTGGCAGTGATGATTTGTCTGGTAAAGTGGTTGCTGTGCAAGGTGTGGGCAATGTGGCTTACAATCTGTGCAAGCACCTTCATGAAGAGGGTGCACACCTGATCGTGACCGATATCAATGAAGAGAACATGAATCGTGCAGTTCAGGATTTCGGTGCCAAAGCTGTTGGTGTAAATGAAATCTTCAATGTCGATTGCGATATTTTTGCTCCATGTGCGTTGGGAGCGGTAATCAATGATGACACCATTCCGCTGTTGAAAGCAAAAGTAATTGCCGGAGCGGCCAATAACCAGCTGAAAGAAGATCGTCATGGCGACATCATTCATGAAAAAGGGTTGATCTATGCTCCTGACTATGTGATCAACGCTGGCGGAGTTATCAATGTAGCGGATGAGCTGCAAGGCTATAATCGTGAACGTGCCCTGAAAAAAGTAGAGACCATCTATGACAATATCATGCGTGTCTTTGAAATTTCAGAGCGCGACGGCATTCCATCCTATAAAGCAGCAGATCGGATGGCCGAGGAACGCATTGCCCAAATGGCAAAATCCCGCAGTATGTTTTTAAAGGACGGAAAATCCGTTTTAAGTAAGTAAAAAATGGTATGATAGAATCAGGTTTGGACATGCGTGCGCCTGGGTATATGCTGCCCAGGCATCGTGATGTGTGAACAGAATTTTTGGTCAAAGGCTCGGCCGTTATTCAGGCAAGCCAGCCTGTTGCTTTCAGATTTCATCATTCCATCCAATGCTCCGCCAAAGACTTGGCGTAGCCAAGTTTTCTAAGATTTCACCAAAGGAGAATGAAACGATGTCCCAAGAATTCGATCTGGTCGTCCTAGGCGGGGGAACGGGAGGCTATGTCGCGGCAATCCGTGCGGCACAGCTTGGCATGTCCGTAGCGGTAGTGGAAAAGGAGAAGCTTGGCGGCACATGTCTGCACCGTGGCTGTATCCCTTCCAAAGCGCTTTTGCGCAGCGCAGAAGTCTTTGCCACCCTCAAGGAAGGCGAAAAATACGGTGTGTTGGCTGAAAATATCGGTTATGATTTTGCGAAAGTGCAAGCGCGGAAGCAGTCCATTGTCGATCAGCTCCACAAAGGTGTGGAGTATTTGATGAATAAAGGGAAAATCAAGGTGTATCAAGGGTTCGGTCGAGTCATGGGACCTTCCATTTTTTCGCCACAGGCGGGTGCTGTCCGAATTGAATCGGCAAACGGAGATCAGGAAATCATCGTCCCACGGTTCCTGTTGCTTGCGACAGGATCTCGTCCTCGTACGCTGCCGGGTCTTGAGATTGACGGGGAATATGTGCTGACCAGCGATGAAGCTCTGCAGCTGGAATCTTTGCCGGAATCTATCGTGATTGTCGGCGGAGGCGTGATCGGGATCGAATGGGCATCGATGCTGAATGATTTCGGTGTGAAGGTGACTGTAGTCGAATATGCGGACCGAATCTTGCCGTTTGAAGATGCCGAGGTAAGCAGAGAGCTGACGCGTTTGCTGAAAAAACGCAACATCACAATCGTCACCAGTGCGAAAGTTCTTCCTGAGACCGTAACAAAGTCAGACGGTAAAGTAACGGTGGCAGCGGAAGTGTCTGGCGCTCAGCAAAGCTTTACTGCTGACAAATTGCTTGTTTCTGTTGGACGTATGGCCAATGTGGAGAACCTTGGTCTGGAAGCTACGGAGATCAAAGTGGAACGTGGAGTCATCGCTGTCAACGAACATTTCCAAACGGCTGAATCCCATATCTATGCGATTGGTGATGTGATCGGCGGAATGCAGCTGGCCCATGTGGCTTCCCATGAAGGGATTTTGGCGGTCGAGCATATGGCCGGACTGAATCCGCATCCCATGGATTATACAAAGGTGCCGAAGTGTACGTACAGCCGTCCGGAGGTAGCCAGCGTGGGACTTACCGAGGCGGAAGCCAAGGAGCAAGGCTTTGAGGTGAAAACCGGCAAGTTCAGCTTTAAACCACTGGGCAAGGCGCTTGTTCACGGAGAAAATGATGGCTTTGTGAAACTGGTGGTAGATGCAAAAACAAACGATCTCTTAGGTGTACATATGATCGGGCCACATGTGACCGATATGATTTCCGAAGCGGGTCTGGCCCGTGTGCTGGATGCGACACCATGGGAAATCGGCCATACCATTCATCCGCATCCGACTTTGTCTGAGGCGATTGCGGAAGCAGCGTTGGCAGTAGATGGCTTGGCAATCCATTCGTAAGGAATGTGCAGGGAGGGTTGACGATGAGTAAAAAGCGTCATGAGGAAGCAGGATTGACGGATCAGCAAGTACTAGACATGTATTATTACATGCTGCTCGCACGGAAGATTGACGAGCGTCAATGGTTGTTAAACCGTGCAGGGAAGGTACCGTTTGTTATTTCCTGCCAAGGTCAAGAGGCGGCGCAAATCGGAGCTGCTTTTGCCATGAAAAAGGATACCGATTATCTCTGCCCTTACTACCGGGATCTGGGGGTAGTGCTCGTCTTTGGTCAA
>DASQNU010000096.1:0-16635 GCA_035644815.1 Bathyarchaeia archaeon
CCTGCTTGCAGCTCTTCCAACGGCTGATGGGACAGCTTTCCGTATTCACCGAAACGTCCGGTACGGAAATACACATCCCCTTCACTTTCGTAAGCGAAGCCTTTTTCCACCAGACCTTGGACAAAATCAATGATTTCCGGAATGGTTTCCATGACGCGCGGCTGGATGTCAGGAGGAAGTACATTCAGCGAAGCCAGATCGGCGTTATACGCCTCTGTATACCGATCGGCCAGCTCTTTCACCGTCGTATTTTCCTGATTGGCTGCACGAATCAGCTTGTCGTCCACATCCGTGATATTCTGCACAAACGTGACGGCGTAGCCGCGATATTTCAAATACCGGCGCAATGTATCAAACACAATGGCCGGACGCGCATTGCCAATATGAATATAGTTATACACGGTTGGACCGCATACATACATTTTCACTTTTCCCGGTTCCAGAGAAATAAATTCCTCTTTTTGTCTTGTTAGTGTATTAAACAATCGAATGCTCATTTCGCTTCTGTTCCTCCCTTGTTGCTCGCAGCTCCTGCACTTCCTGGCGCAATTGGTTAACCTCACGTTGCAAATCGCGTAAAATATCCGCCACCGGATCTGGCACATTGACATGGTCGAGGTCACACTTCACGCGCTTGCCATCCTGAATCACGACTCTTCCTTTAATCCCGACGACAGTCGAATTCGGCGGCACTTCCTGCAACACAATCGCTCCTGCCCCGATTTTGGCATTATCTCCAATTTTAAAAGATCCCAATACCTTTGCTCCGGTCGCGATAATCACATTATTGCCAACCGTGGGGTGACGCTTTCCTTTTTCCTTTCCGGTACCGCCAAGGGTAACTCCCTGAAAAACAGTAACGTCATCCCCGATTTCACAGGTCTCACCAATAACTACGCCCATGCCGTGATCGATGAATAAGCGCTTGCCAATCGTAGCACCAGGATGAATTTCAATTCCCGTGAAAAACTTGGCTACTTGTGAAACGATGCGGGCAGACGTAAACCATCCGGCTTTAAATAACTTATGAGCGACACGATGTGCCCAGATCGCATGCAGGCCCGAATACGTCAGAACCACTTCCAGCTTGCTGCGAGCAGCAGGATCTCGTTCAAATACAACTTGAATATCTTCTTTCAGTTGCCCCCACATCTTTTCCACCTCCAAAAGTAAGCCAATTGCAAATGGTCAAATCGCCCTTAGTCAGAAAGCACCCCAATATAAAACAAACCGCCTCGCACGCCTTAAGTAAGGCGCAGAGACGGTTTTCACCCGTGGTTCCACTCTGCTTAAGAAGCTGCTGACCATTACACGCTCGGCATGTCTTCTCACTCATTGTCCCGGATAACGGCAGGATTCCGATCCGTCTTACTGCCGGGTATCCAAACCCAGGTTCAGCGGATAGCTCACAGGTGCATTTCCAAGATACTGCGCCGGATGGCTCTCACCTTTCCATCCTCTCTGGGGGACGCATTCCTATCTTGTACTTCTCCTGTTCAACGCTTTTTTTGATTCACTGAAGATATGACATTTCTTTCTATTTTACAGATATTTATTACTTTGTCAGTACACGATTGATACGATCCAACACTTTGTCACGGCCAAGCAGATACAGGGTCTTATCCAGATCGCGTCCGTGAATTTGTCCGGTTGTCGCTACACGAATTGGCATAAAGAGCGCCTTTCCTTTGATTCCTGTTGCTTTTTGCACATCTTTCAGGATCGTCTTGATGGTATCGACAGTATATTCAGGTGCGTCCTCGATGTGCTGTTTCAATGAAGCCAAGACAGCCGGCACTTGTTCCTCCAGCATGACCCCTTTTGCTTCTTCATCGTACACCACTTCATCCAGGAAGAAAAGGGCTGCGAGCGGTACGATTTGGGCACAGTAGGACATTTGCTCCTGATAAAGAGCCACAACCTGTTTGACCCATTCATAGCGATCCGCAGAAAGCTCCTCCTCGATGAATCCCGCTTTTTGCAGGTGAGGGAGGCACAGTTCGGTAATTAGTTCAACCGGTTTGCTTTTCAGATAGTGATTGTTCATCCAGTTCATCTTCGCCGTGTCAAACACTGCCGGCGATTTGCTGACACGATCAAACGAGAAGCGCTCGATGATTTCATTCATCGAGAAAATTTCTTCCTCTCCTCCAGGCGACCAGCCTAGCAGCACAAGGAAGTTGACGATCGCTTCCGGTAAAAAGCCCAGATCGCGGTACTGCTCGATGAATTGCAGGATGCTCTCATCCCGCTTGCTCATTTTTTTGCCTTCCTGATTCAAAATCAGGGCAAGGTGAGCAAATTGCGGTGCTTCCCAGCCAAACGCTTCATAGATCATCAATTGGCGAGGGGTATTCGACAAGTGCTCTTCACCACGCACTACGTGGCTGATCTTCATCAAGTAGTCATCGATGACTACCGCGAAGTTATAGGTTGGAATTCCATCTGGTCGACAGATGACGAAATCACCCATCTCTTTGGATTCAAAGCTTACCTCGCCGCGAATCAAATCGTTCACCACATAGGTACGATCATCCGGCACCAGGAAATGAATCGAAGGAAGTCGCCCTTCTTTTTCATATTGCTCCTTCTGTTCCGGAGTGACATGACGATGCTTTTCGGCGATTTTCGGCGTTTCCCCTTTGGCAATCTGCTCCTCACGCTCTGCATCCAGCTCTTCCTTGGTTGCATAGCAGTAGTACGCCTTTCCTTCCGCGAGCAGTTGATCAATGTAACCGCGATAGATGTCCAAACGATCCATTTGGCGGTACGGTGCGTACGGGCCGCCGATGTCGGTGCCTTCATCCCATTCCACACCGAGCCATTTCAGGTTTTCCATCTGTCTTTGATCGGCATTTTCCACATTGCGCAATTGATCCGTATCTTCAATCCGCACGATGAATTTGCCGCCGTTACGCTTGGCATACAAGTAGTTGAACAGAGCAGTGCGCGCTCCTCCAATATGTAAATGGCCCGTCGGACTGGGCGCATATCGCAATCGGAATTCCTTCGTCATGTAAAGACACCATCCTTCATGTTCTCTAACAGTTAATGTTACACCTCGGAATCAGACTTGACAAGCAAGCATACTGCTTGTGCCGCGATTCCTTCCCCGCGTCCCGTAAAACCCAGCTTCTCTGTAGTGGTTGCCTTTACATTCACCTGGGAAAGCTCTTGTGCTTCCAGTACCCCCGCAATGACCTCACGTATTTGTGGAATGTATGGAGCCATCTTGGGTGCTTGCGCAATAATGGTCGCATCTACATTTCCGAGACGGTACCCCCGCTCTTTCACCAGCTTCCAGACATGCTCCAGGAGCTTGACGCTGTCCGCATCCTTAAAAGCGGGATCCGTATCCGGAAAATGACGGCCTATATCCCCTTCACCGATGGCACCCAGCAACGCATCACTGATCGTATGTAGTAATACATCCGCATCGGAATGACCCAGCAATCCTTTTTCATAAGGGATATGTACGCCACCAATGATACAAGGCCTCCCTTCCACCAGTTGATGCACATCGAAGCCTTGTCCAATTCGTATCATCGCTGCATTTCTCTCCTTCTCCGTCGTATGATCTCTTCACCTGTCCACAAATCGTCCGGTGTCGTCACTTTTATGTTTTCATAGCTGCCGCGCACGACTTTCACCGGATGCCCGATCCACTCGACCAGCATCGCATCATCTGTCCCCAATTTCCCAGCTGCCAGAGCCACCTCATGCGCCTCTTGCAATAAGGAAAGACGAAAAGCTTGTGGGGTCTGCACAGCCCACAAGCTCTCCCGTTCCGGCGTCGTTTCAACGGTCCCCGCAGGTCCAACCACTTTGATCGTATCTTTTACCGGTACCGCCATAATGGCCGCCTGGTCAACCAGCACCTGACCAATAATCGCATCAATCTCTTCCTTTGTGACAAAAGGACGGGCAGCATCATGGACCAGCACATAGGTGCAATTTTCTGAAAGTGCAGCCATTCCAAGGCGCACACTATCTTGACGTTCCGCTCCTCCGAGCGTTACTTTTACCGGATAAGCGGTCTCTTGCAACCAAGCCCGGACATCCTGTTCATCCTGCTGGCTGACAACCAGCACTACTTCGGATATTTTGGTGTGTGTGGTAAACATCTCTACGGCATAAGAGAGGATCGGTTTTCCACCCAGCGAAAGCCACAATTTATTTCGGTCAGCCCCCATTCTTTTTCCGGAGCCTGCCGCCACGATCACGACGCCTATTTCCACAAAAACCCTCTCCATGATTACAGTGTCCGCCACAGCAAATACGCCATGGCGGACCATTTTTTTCATTACAATGCTTTTTCCAACAGCTTCGGCTTGGCAAAAATCATACGGCCCGCTGAGGTTTGCAAGACACTTGTTACCAGCACATCAACATCCGAGCCGATATACTCACGTCCGCCCTCGACCACGATCATGGTGCCATCATCCAGATAAGCGACACCTTGGCCGTATTCTTTACCGTCCTTGATGACTTGCACAGTAAGCTCTTCACCAGGCAGGACTACCGGTTTTACGGCATTCGCCAGGTCGTTGATATTCAGAATCGGTACTCCTTGCAGCTCGCACACCTTGTTTAAGTTGAAGTCATTGGTCACGACTTTTCCGTTCAGAAGCTTTGCCAGCTTGATCAGCTTGCTGTCCACTTCCGATACATCTTCAAAATCGCCCTCCCAAATCTGCACATTCACTTTCAATTCTTTTTGAATCTTGTTGAGAATATCCAAACCGCGTCGGCCGCGATTGCGTTTCAAAGCATCAGATGAATCCGCAATATGCTGCAGCTCTGCCAACACGAATCCCGGAATCACCAAGGCTCCTTCAATAAATCCGGTACGACAAATGTCAGCGATGCGACCGTCAATAATCACACTGGTATCGAGAATTTTATGCTCAACGTTTGCGGTAATATTATTGCCATCTTTCTTTGCTTTTTCCTTCTTGCCAATCGAGAATACCGCCATGATCTCATCCCGTTTGCGAAAACCCACTTGAAACCCTAAATAACCAAGCAAACCGGATACGAGCAGAGGCAGCAAATCTCCTACTACCGGGATCGGGATACTGCTGATGGGCAGGAATAATAAAAAAGCAACAATAAGACCAATAATCAACCCTATGGCCCCGAACATAACATCGACGATCGGCAGCTTCAGGAGCATCTCTTCTCCCCAGTGAACGGTGTTAACGATGTAATCAACCAGTCGATTGCTGACCAGGAACAGTAATACCGCGCCAACTACTGCAGCAATATACTGCGGCCCCGGAATTGTGCCGAAATTCAGCCAAGTGTTAAGTGCATCAAAAATATCGACTCCAAAATGAAACCCAAGTCCACCGCCGATTACAACGAAAAAGATTCTACAGATACGCTTTAACACGTTGTCACCTCCTCTTATTAATATAGACAGAAGCTGTAAAGAAAAACCCTGTCATCCATGAAAGATTCTTGTATACTCATACGGCTTTCCCCCACTATATCAAAAGGTATTTTACTGTGTCAAATAGCCAAAAATTTTAACATATACACCAAATTACCGTCAACAACCAAATCGAATTCCTTTTTTTCACGGTTTGACATTGTCACGCTCCACTCTTTATAATTAGCAGTGAGTAATGACTAAAAATTCTGACGATACGCTCAACTTAGAGTAGGGGTGAAACAATATGGGAACCAATTATTTGGACGAATTCCAAAAACAGGTAAGTCAATTGCTGATACGCCACCGCAGTGTGCTTGATGTAATCTCGAAAACCCAGGACGCTACCGCTCGAATCAATCGTTCGCTGACCAAAGCCATTACCGAATGCGGGTGTGTAGAAGTAATCGCGAAAAAACAACCCATTGACCCGGACAAAAGCCCGCATGAAAACCGACCGAATTTGGAGACCCATTTCACAGGCCCTCTTTGTGAACATTGCAAAGAAGTTCTCACTGCCGAAATCGGGAAAAGCTTGTTCTATCTCGCCGCCCTCGGCAACATTACCGATATCAAGCTCTCCGATGCTGTAAAGGATGAATCTGACAAGCTGAATACGCTTGGTGTTTTTAATCTCTCCTAGCACGCCTATATGTTTTACGTACGACGTGCCCAAAAGGTTTCAATGGAAAACCCCGCTTATGTGCAAGCGGGGTTTTTTGACGTTTCTTATTCAAATGGGAGTGTTTCTTCCTCGTTTGACTTTTCCTTTTTCCACTTTTTCATTAAAAACTCAACGTTTTTTTTTATTCCATACAATGCATAAAAGGCAAGAGGCAGAAAGACGATCTTCGGAAACTGTTCCGGGTAATTAATCGCAAATATGACGACGATCCCGACAATCAACGGAGTGATCCAGTAAGCTGCCTTAGGAATCCCTACCTTTTTGAAATTCGGGTACTTAATGGACGATACCATCAAGAAAGAAAGCAACAGCATACTCACTGCCAGCAAAATCATATTGAAGACTTCATGGTATAAGGCCAAAGTAGCCAACACACCGCCTGCAGCCGTAATCGGCAAACCGATGAAGTAGCCAGGCGTACCAGCCTGTACATTAAATCGCGCCAATCGCAACGCGCCACAGATCGGAAAAATCGCTGTAATGATGATACCGATAATCGCCATGTGCTGAAGAGTGACCACATACATAATAAACGCGGGTGCTACTCCAAAGGTAATGACGTCAGACAACGAATCCAATTCTTTTCCGAACTCGCTCTGCGCATTGAGCATCCTCGCTACGCGTCCGTCAAGTCCGTCCATCAACATACCAATGATGACTGTAATCGCTGCATAATCAACATATTCATTGCCCTGAAAAGCGAGGATAATCGCTACGATTCCCAAAAATAAATTGCTTACGGTCAGCATGTTCGGCAGTGATTTCACGAACATAGACTACCTCCTGGTTGGTTGTGTAAAGGGCCATCTCTCATATGTGTCAGGGATTGCCTACACGACTTAGTGGAAAAACAATAATGCTTCTATACTATTTTACATCAGATGTGTCTGTCAATGAACACCTGTTCTTGGATTCGCTTTAACCCTTCTTTGATCGCTCGGGCGCGAATGCCGCCAATGCCTTCCACATCGTCTAGTTCTTCGATCGTTGCCATCATGATGCTGGAGAGGTTATGAAAATGATGGACCAGATTGTTGATGATGGCGATAGGCAGACGCGGAATCTTGTGCAGGATCCGATATCCTCTCGGTGTAACCGACTCCTCCAGCAAATTATGATGGTGCTGATAACCAAGCAGTCTCAGGAATGATCCCATCTCCACCAGTTCATCTGCCGTCAAGCGCTTCATTTCTTTGATAATCTGTTCGGGATTGATGTCATCATTTCTACTGTAATCCCTGATTAACATAATGGCTTCGTTCTCAATATTGGAAACAAGCTCCTCCAATTGCATGCTGATGAGACGTCCCTCTGTCCCCAATTCATATATATATTGCGTAATTTCAGAACGGATGCGCAATACCATTTCGATTCGCTGCAGCACAGACCCAACTTCAAAAAGTGTAACCAATTCCTCGAATTCCAATGCACCCAAATTGGTTAGAGCCTGATCGAGCACCGATTTGTACCGTTCCAGGGTGGAAATGGCCTGATTGGCCTTGGTCAAAATAACCCCAATATCCCGTAATACATAGCGGAAGCTGCCCTTGTACAGCGTAATGACATTTCGCCGCTGGGAGATGGCGATGACCAAATGATGGCTCTGCTTGGCGGTACGCTCTGCCGTGCGATGTCTGGTACCCGTTTCCGTTGACGGAATGCTCGAAGGGGGAAAGAGCTGTGCATTGGCATACAAGATCCGTTTTGCATCCTCACTTACTATAATGGCCCCATCCATTTTCGCCAATTCATACAGATTCGCTGGAGTAAAGTCACAATTAATGGAAAAGCCGCCGTCTACGATTCCTTTCATCTCTGGACCGTATCCGACCACTATCAGCCCGCCGGTTTTTGCCCGCAACACGTTTTCCAGACCTTCGCGAAAAGGCGTTCCCGGCGCTACAAATTGAAGGACTTCGTTAATATCTTCTTGCTTTCTTCCATCTGTCACGGTTGTTTACCCCCTCAGCACCTCGTGCAAGGCCTCCGAAATATTTCGAACCCCAACCAGTTCGATATCGGCAGGTGCTTCCAAGCCACGAATATTCTTTTCAGGGAGTATTACCCGTTTAAAGCCAAGTTTATGCGCTTCTCTAACCCGTTGTTCAATCCGGGATACGCCCCGCACTTCGCCAGTTAAGCCAATTTCACCAATCACGACGTCATGCGGATTGGTTGCATGATCCCGAAAGCTGCTGGCAATGGAAACGGCAATCGCCAAATCAATGGCTGGCTCATCTAGCCGAACGCCCCCTGCAACATTTACGTAGGCATCCTGATTTTGCAGCATGAGTCCTACTCGTTTCTCCAAGACGGCCATGATCATGGCAATTCGTTGATGATCAACCCCTGTTGCCATCCGTCGCGGGGTCGCAAAGCTGGTCGGGGACACCAGCGCCTGTAACTCGACCAGCACGGGGCGGGTTCCTTCCATGCTGGCTACAACCGTTGACCCGGCTACGCCTACTGGACGTTCCGCAAGAAAAATTTCCGAAGGATTGGCCACTTCCTCCAGACCACGTTCCTTCATTTCGAATATCCCGATTTCATTAGTCGAACCAAAACGATTTTTTACCGCACGCAAGATCCGAAATGTATTATGCCGCTCTCCCTCAAAATACAGGACGGCATCAACCATGTGCTCCAGCATGCGCGGCCCAGCGATGGCTCCTTCTTTGGTGACATGGCCCACAATAAAGGCAGCGATCCCATTTCCTTTGGCGATACGCATGATATGGGCGGTTGTCTCACGCACCTGAGCTACACTTCCTGCCGCCGATTGGATTGCCGGATGAAAAACGGTTTGAATCGAATCGATGATAATAATTTGCGGCTGAACCTGATTAACCTGCTGCTCAATCAACTCTAAGTCATTTTCAGCCACCACGTACAATGGCGGGGTATCGGGCCCTAGCCGATCTGCTCTTAGCTTGATTTGCTTAACCGATTCTTCTCCAGATACGTACAGCACTTTATACCCTTGACGCGCAAGGGCAAAAGAGGACTGCAGCAACAAGGTGGATTTCCCGATCCCCGGATCTCCTCCGACAAGCACAAGAGAACCCGGAACCAGCCCTCCACCCAACACACGGTTCAATTCTCCAATGGTCGTATCAAACCGCGGTTCTTCCTCACCGGCTACCTGCGACAATGGCAAGGCAGCTGCCTGCTTCCCACCATTTAACGACTCATGACGGGACGAGGTCGACTTGACGGTCATTTCTTCTACCATCGTATTCCAATTATTACAACCTGGGCATTTTCCCATCCATTTGGGACTTTCATAGCCACATTCTTGACATGCGTATTTGCTTTTATACTTTGACATCGTCTATGTGCTCCTGTCATTCCCATTTCATTTCTTTCGGTACAATGCTCGCCTCTCTTGATTATGCCTCTCCTTTGCTTTGACGTAAAGGTGAACGGGGACGAAAAACGAAAAGGGCTGCCCCTTTTTGGGGACAGCCTCGATTCTTATGGATTAGGTTGCTGTTGTTTCCAACCGTTTTACAACCAGTTTTCCATCTTCGGCATCGATGTTGACCGTATCGCCTTTGTGAATGGTTCCCTTCAACAGTTCTTCACTCAGCTTATCTTCGATGTTCCGTTGGATGGCACGACGCAATGGACGTGCCCCGTAAGCCGGGTCGAAGCCTTCTTTGGCCAATATCTTCTTCGCATCTTCGGAGAGGTTGAAATCGATTTCCTGCTCTTTCAGACGTTTGCGGAGCTCGTCGGTCATGAGAGTAACGATTTGCTCGATATGCTCCTGCTCCAAAGAGTGGAAGACGATCACTTCATCGATGCGGTTGAGGAATTCAGGACGGAAGCTTTTCTTCAGCTCATCCATCACTTTATCCTTCATATCCTGATACTTCTTCTCGGTATCGCCTGTCGTAAAACCAAGGGACGTATTTTTCTTGATCATGCTTGCACCCACGTTGGAGGTCATGATCACAACGGTATTGCGGAAATCAACCGTGCGTCCTTTGGAGTCGGTCAGACGGCCATCATCCAATACCTGCAGCAGGATATTGAATACGTCTGGGTGAGCCTTCTCGATCTCATCCAACAGAATCACGGAATATGGCTTGCGGCGAACCTTTTCAGTCAATTGTCCGCCTTCGTCATAGCCGACATATCCTGGAGGCGCCCCAACCAGACGAGCAGTCGAATGTTTCTCCATGTACTCGGACATGTCGATCCGGATCATCGAATCCTCATCGCCAAACAACGCTTCCGCTACGGCACGAGCCAGTTCTGTTTTCCCTACCCCGGTTGGACCAAGGAAAATGAAGGAACCGATTGGGCGCTTCGGATCTTTCAAGCCTGCACGGGCACGGCGTACAGCGCGGGAGATGGATTTCACCGCTTCATCCTGACCAATCACGCGATCATGCAGGATTTCTTCCATTTTTAACAGACGCTCTGTCTCTTCTTCCTTCAGCTTCACGACCGGAACTCCTGTCCAGTTAGCCACGACAGATGCAATATCTTCCGGGGTTACCTCCATATTCAGCTTGCCTTGGCGCTCTTTCCAGTCTTTTTTGGTTTTATCCAGTTCCTCACGCAGCTTTTGCTCTTGATCGCGCAGAGCAGCTGCTTCTTCGAACTCTTGGGACTGTACAGCCGCGTCCTTTTCTTTGCGTACCTCTTCCAAGCGAGCTTCGAGCTCCTTGAGATTTGGCGGCACCGTAAAGGATTGCAAGCGTACCTTGGAGGCCGCCTCATCAACCAAGTCAATCGCCTTGTCAGGCAGGAAGCGATCGGTGATGTAACGGTCGGACAGTTTTACTGCCTGCTCGATGGCTTCATCTGTGATTTTCACTCGGTGGTGAGCTTCATAACGATCACGCAAGCCGTGCAAAATGCGAATGGCGTCTTCCACATTTGGTTCGTCGACCTGAATCGGTTGGAAACGGCGCTCCAACGCGGCATCTTTTTCAATGTATTTGCGATACTCGTCAAGCGTAGTTGCCCCGATGCACTGAAGCTCGCCCCTTGCTAATGCAGGCTTCAGGATATTGGAAGCATCAATCGCGCCTTCTGCTCCACCCGCACCAATCAACGTGTGCAGCTCATCGATAAACAGAATGATGTTACCTGCCTGACGAATTTCATCCATGATTTTTTTCAGCCGGTCTTCAAATTCCCCGCGATATTTGGTACCCGCCACGACAGTCCCCATATCGAGCGTCATGACGCGCTTGTCACGCAGTGTTTCAGGAATTTCGTTGTTCACGATCTTTTGTGCCAGCCCCTCAGCAATCGCGGTTTTCCCTACGCCAGGCTCCCCAATCAACACAGGGTTGTTTTTGGTGCGACGGCTCAACACTTGGATAACCCGCTCAATTTCTTTGGTACGTCCGATAACCGGATCCAAACCGCCTTCACGGGCATGAGCGGTCAAATCACGTGCTAGGCTGTCGAGCGTAGGGGTATTCGCGTTCGGGTTATTGCCTGCTGGCTGATGGGAGGACATCATCTCAGAGCTGCCCAAGAGCTGCAGTACCTGTTGACGTGCCTTATTCAGGCTAACTCCCAGGTTGTTCATGATACGCGCCGCAATGCCCTCACCTTCGCGGATCAACCCGAGCAAAATATGCTCTGTGCCCACATAGGTGTGCCCCAGCTTGCGTGCCTCATCCATGGAGAGCTCAATGACTTTTTTGGCCCGAGGCGTATAGTTCGGTGTGTAGTTGGTTGTGTTGCCTTGTTCGGTTCCACGTCCAATGAGCGATTCCACTTCGCTTTGGATTTTATCAAGACCGAGACCCAGCGATTGCAATGCCTTCGCTGCAATCCCATCTCCTTCCCGAATCAGGCCGAGCAACACGTGCTCTGTGCCAATATCCTTGTGACCGAGGCGGACTGCCTCTTCAAGTGCCAGCGCCAACACCTTTTGCGCACGTTCGGTAAATCGTCCAAACATCATAATGAATGCACCTCCTGTATACTCTATTCCTTTATGCCATTTCTTTTGAAGATAGCTTTTCTCGAATGAGCCGGGCCCTGCGCTCATCACGCTGCTCCGGTGTCAATTTTTGACCCGCATGATGCTGTAGGAACCCCGGCTGGGTCATTACCAGCAGTTCATTACAAGCAAATGTAGATACATTTTTTATTATGCCAATATCTATGCCCAGTCTGATGTCAGATAAACGTTGCGATGCTTCTTTTGATTCCACGGTACGCGCGTAGAGCAGGATGCCATAGGAACGGTAAATCCGGTCCTCTAATGCGATACGCGAATGCTCTAGCAAGTGGCGACGAGCCGCTCTCTCCTGCTCAATTATCTGGTTAGCGACACTGTACAGGTTAGAAACAATATCGGTTTCCGACATCCCCAGCGTCACCTGATTGGATAACTGGAACAGGTTGCCCAACGCTTCGCTGCCTTCCCCGTACAAGCCCCGTACTACCAATCCTACTTGATTAATGGCTTGCAGGATGCGATTGATTTGCTGGGTCATGACGAGAGCTGGCAAATGAAGCATCACTGATGCACGAATACCGGTACCCACGTTCGTTGGACAGCTGGTCAAGTAACCTCGTTTTTCATCGAACGCATAGTTGAGTACCTTTTCGAATACATCATCGATCTTGGTGCCGATCTCCCACGCTTCGTTCAGCTGGAACCCCGGCAGGAGCACCTGTATGCGAATGTGGTCCTCCTCGTTTACCATGATGCTGATGGATTCGTCCTGGTTCAGCAAAACAGCGCCTTTTCGTGATTCTTCCGCCAGGTTCGGGCTGATCAGGTGTTTTTCCACCAACACCTTTTTCTCCAGGGGATTCAGCTCCTCCATGCGGATCAGTTCAAACTGTCCACGTGCTTTCATGGAATCACCGAGCGCTACCTCTGTTACTTTATTGACAACCTCTTGGGCCTGTGAATCGGTAGCTAACATGGGAAACGGATGCTGCTGCAGATTCCGTGCAATCCGCAGTCTCGTGCTGACCACGATGTCTGCTTCCGGTCCTGTTGCTTTCATCCAGTTGCTCCAAGGGTGCTGCATAAATCGTTGTTGCGTCATTCCTGCCACCTCCTCGCATTACGATTGGGCGATTTTTTGTTCCAAGGCTTTTATGCGATCACGGATCTCTGCCGCTTTCTCAAATTCTTCCTTGGCCACATATTGTTGCAGGGCTGATTTTAATTGATCCAACTCTTTTCGTACCTTGATCTTGCCACCGGTACGCTCCGGTACTTTCCCAATATGCTGGGTATTTCCATGGATACGTCTGAACAACGGATCAAGACGATCTCCTAAAAAACGATAACAATCACTGCAGCCAAAGCGACCGCTTTTGCTAAACTGCGCATAGGTCAACCCACATGTTTCGCAGCGGAGCGCTTTTTGCGTCGTCGCGCTTCCTTCTTTCGTAGGGCTGCCTTCTTTTTTCATCATCGGGTCAAAATTGAGCAACCCCGATAAAAGCTGGTTGATGCCAAAGTTTCCAAAGCCACCAAAAACGTCGCCCTTCTCTTTTGCACACTGCTCACAAATATGATATTCCGTTTTTTCCCCATTGACGATCTTAGTCAGGTGCAATGTTGCTGGACGTTTCCCGCATTCTTCGCAATTCATACGGGACTCCCCCTTCCTGATATGAGCTGTTTAGCGAAACAGAATAGTTGTGATCATGTTTTTCAAGATATTGGCACGAAGTCTGTCACGTAAGAGCGCTTCTACCTGTAGCACTTCACGGGAGGTCGCCACTTTCATTAATGCTGCCTCTCGCGAATTGATCAGGCCTTCCTCATGCAATCGCTCGATAATGGCATAACCGACAGCTTGTGTAATGCTTTCGCCAATTAATTCCTGGGTCAACAGTTCCTGCAGCTTGCTCTTGTTGACAATCTGCACTTTACGGATCCGGATATAACCGCCGCCGCCCCGCTTGCTTTCCACCACATAACCTTTTTCCATGGTAAAACGGGTATTGATCACATAATTAATTTGTGAAGGCACACATTGAAAAGATTCGGCGAGCTCACTCCGCTGAATTTCAACGGATCCATCCGGGCTTTCCTGCAGTATACGCTTTAGATACTGTTCGATCACATCCGAGATGTTTCGCAAAATGCCTCCTCCTTGCTCCAACGTAAAAATATTGACTTTGACTATCTTTGACTTTAATTATAATCATTTTGTTTTTTCTCTGCAAGAGGGTGTCATTTACTTTTATTGTTGTCAAAACCCACTCGCTTGAAACTAGCGGTGGTCAATGATTTACGGGTGAAGAGACAGGGCCTATATAAAAAACCATTCCTCATTTCGGAATGGTTTTCTTGACTTGATTATGATGTCCCAACTTGAAACGGAAGATGAGCCGTTAACTGTGTAAAGTGACGGATGACCACATCGGCGCCCTCCAATTCACCCTCTTTAGCAAAGCCAAAGTCACACCCGATCGTAAAGAGGCCATTTGTTTTCCCTGCTTCCACGTCGGAATGGCGGTCGCCCACCATGACCGCATGTTTGATCGGATAATCTTTCAGCAGCTTGGCCACCAGATCATTTTTTGACTTTGTTTGAAAGCGCCCTGCTGAGTATAGATCCGTAAACAAGGAGTCGATTTGAAATTGTTTGCATATGGCCTCAATGTAGTCTTCAAGTCCATTGCTTGCCACAAACAGCGAAACCCCCGCATTTTTTAAGTTCTCCAACTGCTCCCGGACTCCTGGATACAGATCGCAGGCTCCTTCTTTTAGCAAGTTTTTTTCATGTTCCAGCATCCAATCATTGGCCAGCGTTTTGGTCTGGATGTCTGCACCTGGGAGCAATTTTTCCCATAGCTGCTCAATGGTCATACCCAGTACATTAAGGAATTGCTCATCAGTAGGAATTGGTCCTGTCCATAAGTTTTTCTCTTTTAGATCTGCAAACGTACGGTGAAATGCGGGCAGCGCTAGCTTCTCTGTCTGTAATAGCGTGCCGTCCATATCAAAAAACACAGCATGCGAAATCTCCATCATAGGCCACCTTTCCCTATTCCCTGCCTGTTGCTTTATCGCTTTTTAATTATATCCAGCCATATCGGCTTGAATAAATCGGGCAATATTCATGGAGGCATCCGGCTTGGCAATCCTTTTCGCCATTTGCGACATATGATTGGCTTTATCTTGATCCTCAATTAGATCTTCAATGAAGTAAATCAATTGCTCCGTTACATTGGCGTGAAGAGCACATGAGTTATTCAGCAGAAAGTGACTGTTTCGTTCTTCCTGACCGGGAAGAGGGTTATAGACAATCATGGGAACCTGCTTGCTGAGAACTTCAGCCGTCGTCAATCCCCCTGATTTTGTCACAATTAAATCAGCGATATGTAGGTATTCATGGAAATTCGAGATAAATCGCAGCGGCACTACCTCGTGCTTGTATGTCCCTTCCGCTACTTTGCGATACAGTTTGTCATTCATACCGGTTAATACAAAGGTTTTAAGCGGTCTTTCGATTTCCTCGATACCTTCCAATACCTTTTCCATCGGCCCAAGCCCCAGACCACCCCCGGACAAAATGAGGCATTTTTGATCCGGCTGTATAGCAAACTTCCTTCGTAATGCTTCCGCGTCTAATGGTTCCATAAAGTTTTTTGTAATTGGTATCCCTAAAGGCTTGAATTTCGAGTAATCTTGTCGGTAAATATCAACCAGATAGTACAGTTGCTCATGAGCGATAAAGTAATAATTGATATGATGATTGATCCAAGATGGATGGATTGTATAGTCGGTAATAATCGTATAAATGGGCTCTTTCCAATCATTGCGCCCTTTTAATACGGAGAGCATGCAGCTTGCAAAGGGATGCGTCGCAATAAATGCATCTGGCTGCACACTGTTAATCAGCTTTTTTAATTTATTTGCTAACAATTTGTTCACGAACACATTTACATCAAAGAAACGGCTCTTTTCGGTATTATGATAGATTTTTCCCCACATACGCGGTGAGATTCGCAGCAAATTCATATAGCCTTCCAACAAAATCTTGTGAAACGTTGGGCTAATATACTCCAAAGTATCAATCACCATGGATGTATAACCAACATCCGCTAAACTTTCCTGGATGGCTTTTGCCGCTTGATTATGGCCATTTCCGATAGAAGCGGAAAAGATCAGGATTTTTTTCATTGGCCTTCCCTTCTTATCCTTGTTCTTAGGCTACTCTCACTTTATATGCGCTCGCTTTCCATGTTAGTCTAGATTGAAGTAGAATCGCAAGGAAATATCGTCGAGGCTTTCTGTCAATTTATGCAACAATAGCAGAGTCTTTAAAAAAGCTTACCTACCAAAAAAAGCCCCAATACCCGATGGGTATCAAGGCTGTTCGTTTGCACCTTCAAAACTGGATACGCAGCAATTCTTGCATAAGAATGTGTTGTGGATAAGTCCTCGACCGATTAGTATTCGTCAGCTCCACGTGTTACCACGCTTCCACACCGAACCTATCAACCTCATCGTCTATAAGGGGTCTTACCAGCTTACGCTGTGGGAAGTCTCATCTTGGAGGGG
>DASQNU010000097.1:0-12761 GCA_035644815.1 Bathyarchaeia archaeon
GAGATAGATCATCAGCGCCACACCGCTAAAAAGCAGGGCGAACGCGATCGGCATGCCAAGCGCCATGACACCGACCAAAGATCCGAGAAATACCGCTAACGTCATTTACCTCCCACCGCCCTGCACGTATTGTTGCTGTCCTGAAACCAGCAGTTCTTCTTCGGATTCCTGTATTTTCGTCAGCTCCTCGACCGAATGTTTGCCGAAAAGTAGGCGATACACATTCCAGATCATAATGACGGCCATACAGAGACTCATGAGGATCCCGATGCCATACACATACGCAAGCGGCATGCCCGTGGCTGGAGCTTTACTGTCCAAGTTGATCAGGGTCATTTTCCAACTACCGTCCAAGACCAGCCACAGGACATACAGCATCGCTGCATTGATGAATACGAATGCCACTTTCTTCAGTGTGGGAGGCAATCGCTTGATAAACATGTCAACGCCGAGGTGCTGATTCTCTTTCAAAGCGCCAATTGCACCCAAAAACGTCAGCCAAACAAACAGAAAGCGTGACATCTCTTCGGACCAGGTGATTCCCGAGTTAAAGGCATAACGCAATACCACATTGCCGAAAACAAGGATTGCCATGAAAGCCAGCGAAAGTGCGATCGCACCATTCAATAGACGACCGAGAAGCGTTTGCACCTTGCTCACTGCTCCGCCTCCTTTTTGATATTCTCTACCATTTCCTTGGCCCAGGGGTACGTTTTATAAATCTCGTCATAGAGAGGCTGAGCAGCTTGCTCCATCGCTTGTCGGAATGAGTCGTCAGGCGTGGTGAACGTGATCCCGTTTTCCTGGAGGAATTTTTTATCCTCTTCGTAGCTCTTTTCCAGCAGCTCCCATTCGTAATCGGCTGATGTTTTCGCTGCTTCTTCAATGATTGTCTTCTGATCATCGGTCAACTGATTCCACACTTTTGCGTTAATGATGTATAGATTGGGGCTGAACATATGGCGGGATTCGAGCACATCTGACTGGACTTCATACCACCCGGAAGCTTTCAGTGTGGCAATGGGATTATCTTGGCCGTCTACTACTTTTTGCTCGAGTGCCGTAAACACTTCGGAGATCGGCATCGGCGTAATGTTGGCTCCCAGCAACTGGCCTAATTTGATGTAATTCGGAATGTTCGGCATGCGCAGACGCAGTCCTTGGAAATCTTCGAGCTTGCTGATCGGCTTGTTGCTGGAGAACATACGAAATCCGTTTGCACTCCATGCCAGCACATGTACCCCGTGTTTACTCTCCATTTCTTCTGTCATCTCTTTTCCGAGCGGACCATTGAACACCTTTTTGGCGTGGGCAAAATCCTTGAACAAAAACGGCCATTCGCCGACTGCCATTTTGGGTATGTCGGCTTGCATGATCAACCCGGGAATTCCCATCTCAATGGTTCCGTTGCGTACGCCGTCGTAAAATTCTTTTTCCGCTCCAAGCTTGCTGTTGTCATAGATTTGCACCTGAAGCGTGCCACCCGATTTTTCCTCCACCATCTTTTTAAATTTTTCACGCAAGGCTACGTTCTGTGGATGGTCGGTGGCAAAATAGTTGGCCACCTTTAATGTGATCGCTTTTCCGCTGGCAGAACCGCTCGATGGGCTGGCCGTGTTGTTGCCAGTCGTTTGTTGACCGGCACAGGCCGCAAGCAAAAGTACGGATGAAAGAAACAATCCAAAAAGCATGGAAATACGTTTCTTCACAAAAATAACCCCCCTATTTGTTCTATAATATAAAACGATGTTTTGTTATATGAACCAACAAAAGAAGATCATTCCCTCCTTGATCCCTTTCGCAGCTCGGGGACAAGATCAGGAGGCTCATTCCCTTGCAAAGCAGTAATCAAATTTTTCGCCGCGAGCATAGCCATAGCTAATCTTGTTTGCTCGGTCGCCGAACCGATATGGGGCAGTGTGACTACATTAGGCATCTGTAATAACGGATTGTTTGGAGAAACCGGCTCCTCTTCAAAAACATCGAGGCCGGCACCCCGGATTTGTTTTTGCTGGAGCGCTTCAATTAGTGCGGATTCGTCTACGATTTTTCCTCGGGATAGGTTAATAAAGATGGCGGTAGGTTTCATACATGCAAAGTGTTCTTTGCCTATAAAGTGGAAGGTATCATCTGTTAGTGGGATCATTGTGAGTACAAAGTCAGAGGTTTGCAGGAGGTTGTTCAGTGGGAGATAGGTGACTCCCCATTTTGCTTCCAAATCAGGTCGTGGATGTCGATTGTAATAGGATACTTTCATGTCAAATCCATACTTGGCGCGCTTCGCGATCGCCGCACCGATTCGTCCCATGCCAATAATGCCGAGCGACTTGCCATGGACATCGGTGCCGAAAAGCATCTCGTCCGTACTGTGCGCCCATCTTCCTTCTTTCACAAGCTTATCCAGCTCAGGCACTCTGCGGGCTGTCGCCAAGATCAAGGCGAAGGCCAAATCGGCGACTGTTTCCGTCAACACGTGAGGCGTGTTCGTCCCCCATACGCCGCGCGCTCTCATCGCCTGCAGGTCAAAGTTGTTGTAGCCAACCGAGATATTGCTGACGACTTTCAGCTGTGGTGCATGAGCGAGTAATTCCTGATCGATGCTGCCACCGGTTGTCAGCAATCCTTCAACATCATTGATATTTTCCAGCAGCTGTTGGCGGGGGATTTGTTCAGGTCCTTCCCATTTGTGGATTTCGCAATGAGCTGTCAAATAAGCTTCGGCTTGTTCCGGAATCCGGGTGGTTACAAATATTTTTGGCTTCATGAGTACGCCCCCTTTTCTCTTTTATTGTTCAGTTAAACCTAAATGTAAGCGCATTCAAGTCATCCAAAAAAGAAAAGGCAAAAATGCAATTTGTTTTATAATATAGTACTCAGTTTTATCAATGCAGTATCAAGAAACCATTTATTCTTTACCCAATATACTAACTACCTCGGAAAATGATGTCAATCTATTTCGATAATTCTGTTTATGCTCTTAGCAAAATGATTCGAATGAACCATTTCAACCCTGCTCAACGAAAACGTCCTACTTGTTGGCTGCAGGACGTTTTCAAACAGCAGAGCCTGGGATCAAATATCAGCCTTCTTGCACCAGTTGTCTCGCATTTGCTCGCAAAACAATCTGTTCATGAATTCGCTCGCGCAGATCATCAACTACGGCATAGTTCATCGAACCGATGTAAATGGCCTCCAGTTCATCGTGCAATGCTTTTGCCTGAGCTAAGTGACTAGTCGCTGCATTCATTTTCTCCTTATAGCGCCTTGAGATGTCCGAGAGCTCTTCTGCGTAGGCTTCATCAGTTCCTGGTTTGATGATACGTTCATACATATCGATCACTTGATCCCCGTTTCTTTCTGGAAAATGCTCATGAGGTGCGGTGCTGTCAAAGATCGCCCAGCCCAATTCTCTGACGATCACCATGTCGAGGCTATTCGGATCGAAGCCGCAGTGATAGACTTCAACGTCAAACCCATTGTGTTCGGCATGATTGGCCAGCTTCTTCAGCAAGGTAGACTTTCCGGAACCGGGACGTCCCTTGAGAAAGAATCGGTGCGGCAAATCAGCGGTCAGGTTTTGGATAAAATCTACGGGTCCTTTTGGTGTAGCCGCCCCTAGAAAACGATGCTTTGCGAGACCTTCTCCTGTCCCCTTTCGATCTGCAAAAAGGGAATCGATCAATTCATCGGTAAGTTGATTTGCTTTTGTAAAATCGAGATTCTCAATGTATGGTTTCTCCCATTCATCATGAACCTGGAGAGCGATTGCGAACGTTTCATACGCCTGTTGATAGCAATCACGGATGTTTGCCGAGATGCGGCGAATATCTGCTGTGCTTTGGGATAGCTTGCCATGATCCCAAGCTTCTCCCAGATTCACATAGTCCTCGATTGCGCCTGGCACTTCCGGTTCAATCACATGCGGTGCGGTACCATCGACAATACCTACCTGAAGCGCTGGGATGATCAGGCCATCGATCGACCCATTATCGGAACCGCAATGAATATATTCAAGGTCATATCCAAGATCCGCCCAACGGTTGCCCAGTTCTTTCATCAGGGTGGATTTACCTGTGCCGGGTCCGCCTTTTAAAATAAAGATGCGCTCAAGCCCCTGCAGATTGGATGAAAACAGATTGTGAAATCCGCGAGCCGTATTTCCCCCCGCGTAGTAATTCAGGATCTTTCCAGGCATAGTAGCACTCCTTTGAAGCGATTTACCGAAGAAGCATTTCCTCGTTCTTCGTGCTTCAGGATATGTGTGTTTGCCTAGATTGGTGAAAACGCTATTTTTCTTTTCTCATCATGTCATACGGTTGTACCGGATGTTCCACTTTCATTTTCAATTTTTGCATCGCATGGCGGGCTTCTTTCACTTCATTCCCGGTTTCATCCCACAGCTTTTCCACTACTTGCGTAAAATTCTCCCGCTTTGGACCGATAAACTCGACTTCCTGTCCCACACGGAAAGGGGTGCGCTGTTCGACTGTTGCCACTTGGGTTTCAGGATCATAATCCAAAACGAGCCCGGCAAATTCACAGGATGCCATTTTCGGAGGCAAACCGAAAATTTGATCATCCTCGGTAGGAGTATGGAAGTAGAATCCAGTGGTTAATGGACGGTTGGCAGCTTTTATCATTTCTTTTTTCCAATCTTCTTGGAATGAAAATCCGGCTGGGTCCTCACAGAATGCATCAATCACGCGCCGATACGTATTGACTACGGTAGCGATGTAGTGGACGCTCTTCATCCTGCCCTCGATCTTCAAGCTTTCCACGCCCGCTTCGATCAGGCTGGGAATATGCTCGATCATGCACAAATCTTTCGAGCTCATTGTAAACGCTTCGTCCCCTTCCGCGAAAAGATGTTGAAGCTTACTGCCCTCTTGATATTGCACTTCTTCTAGATCTTCTTCATACAGCTCGTACTTCCACCGGCAAGATTGTGCACATCCCCCGCGATTCGCGTCACGATCGGTCATGTGGTTGGATAAGACACATCTCCCTGAGTAGGAAATGCACATGGAACCGTGGATGAACACTTCGATTTCTGTATGGACTCTCTTTTTGATCTCTCGTATTTCTTCCAAAGACACTTCACGTGCCAATACGACCCTTGGGATGCCTTCCTCCGCCCAGAACTTGACGGTCTGCCAATTCGTCGCGGATGCTTGTGTGCTCAAATGAATTTCCAGGTCAGGTGCTGCTTGCTTGCAGATCTCAATGATGGCGGGATCCGCGACGATCACCGCATCGATGCCAATTTCATGAAGGGTTCGAAAATACGCTCCCATCTCTGTGAAATCTTCATTATGGGCGATAATATTTGCTGCGACATATACTTTTGCTCCTCGTTCGTGGGCAAACAAGACTCCTTCTTTCATATCTTCCAACGAAAAGTTTCCCGCTTTCGCACGCAGTCCAAATTTTTGACCACCGATATACACCGCGTCTGCTCCGTACAAGACTGCGAATTTCAGTTTTTCCAAATTTCCCGCAGGTGCCAGCAGCTCAGGCTTCTTGTAACCTTGTGCTGCAGATATTTTCATCGTTTGTGACATTTGCCTCATGGTAGAAACTCCTCTTTAATAGATTTGCTTTTTGAAATAAAAGCCTGTTCCAAGCAATCGTCCTTCTGGCTGCATCTGCTTCAGTTCCTGTATCCATGACGCATGAACAGCATTATCCGGATGTTCCTGAAGTAGCTCCAGCGCGTATCGATAAATGGCTACGGTACGTTCATGAGCATGTGGCGTCTTGAACATGCCATCGATGAAAAGCGAGTCAATCCCTGCATGCAAGATGGCAGGTAGATGCTCAAGCATGCAGATGTCTTCCGCACTCATGATGTGTGTCCCTTGTTGGTTCTCGTAGATGGGATACTGGTGTGCATCTCTGGTGGTCTCCTTCAAAAACAGCTGCGCTTCTCGTACATGATCAGTACGCGATGATCCCTGAAATCGGAGATAGTTGCTTACGAGCTCACGTTTTGAATGGAAAATACATGTCATTCCATGAACCTGAATTTGCGTTTCGATGCTGGTATTTTGTTTGATTGCGATCACTTCGGCTAGCGTGAGTTCGCGTGCCAACACCGCGCGGCTGACACCCTTTTTCGCCCAAAATTGGACAGTATGGTAATTCGTAGAGGTTGTTTCGGTATTCCAATGCAGCTTCAGATCAGGAGCCGCTTCCCGCGCCGCCATGAATACGGCAGGATCTCCAAAAACAATGGCATCTACATCTGCTTGGTGCAATTGACGTATATATGCGTCAAGTCCATCCGCTTCTTCATGATGGAACAGTGCATTCATAGACACATAAAGTCGCTTTCCCTGTGAGTGAGCAATCTTTACCGCGTCTTGAATCATCAGCAGATCAAAATTCCCTGGTGTTCGCAGGGCAAATGTTTCATTTCCAATCAAGACGGCGTCTGCTCCCGCTTGAAATAACTTGTCTACTTCTTCCACATTTCTTGCATTTGCAAGCAGTTCCGGCGTTTTCTTGTTCATTGCACTCTTCCTCGATTCCAGATTCTGTATCAACTCAATATAGCGAAATTGTTTTTCGCCGTGTGTGATGAATGTCACTGCAAATAAAAAAACTCATCCTACTCCGATCAGGAGGTAAGATGAGTTTCTAACGTATGGCTATTCGAAGGGTTTAGAAATCAATCGTTCGTTTGTCTTTGTCGGTCAGCGAATTCAATCACACGCTTCATCGCTTTTATTTGGCCCAGATGACTCGCCTCGTCTAGTAAGGCAAGACAAGCTATTTCTTCGTAGGTGTTCAGACCTAAAATCGGTTTGCTTAGCGATTCCTGTAAATGATGATCGGAAATCTCCTGAATGCGCGCCAACTGATCTTTTAACTGCCCAATCAGTGTTTCTACAGGAGGAACATCCCCGTTCCAATCAGCTGGTTTGGTTCCACTCGCAAAATACTGTACATAATCAGGTGGAAGATGCGTGCTTTTTTGCGGAAAGCCAAAGAGCAATTGTTCCGAAAGAGTCAATACATGCCCAATATGCCAATGAATATTATTGTTGAAGCCGTCGGGCTGGATATGTGCGACTGTGACCGATGCTTCAGCCTGTTTAATAAAAAAACCTCTTGTCAGCTCAAACTGTTTCCCCATTAATTCTTTCATAAGATCTCCCCTTCTTCCGTTTACCTGATCCACCTCCTAAATATACCAGACATTAACAATGCTTGCGCACATTCCTTCGTTCGTCCGACACTTTCTCCCTTTTCTTCAAAAAACGCTAACACTTTCTGTCTATTTCTGTATGGAACATGCAAAAGCATGCAGCATTTGACGAAGGAAAATAGGAGGAAAATACAGTGGTCGGAATAAATATTCTAACTATTCAAATAAAAATTTGAAACAAAATTTCAAGGGAGGTACTACTTTTGAAAAGATGGTCGACTCGTCCATGGAAAAAAGCCATCATTCCCCTTACGATGGCCAGCTTGGTTCTGTCTGCCTTTGCCCCTGCGGCAACACCCTCGTTTTTGTCTGTCAATGTCGCCCATGCGGCAAAGTCCGATAAACTGCAGGACGCCTTTGCTGAGGCTGCTGAAGAGTTCGGCGTTCCCGAGAGCATTCTGTTGTCCGTTTCATACAATTTGACACGCTGGGAACACCATGATGGGAAACCCAGTTTTTCTGCCGGATTTGGATTGATGCATCTTACAGAGCTTGATGAAATCGATGAGACCCATGGAAAAGGCTTGGAACGCAAGAAAAAAGGAGATGCAGACGATTTTGAGGATGATCCCAGCATGCACACCTTAAGCGAGGCGGCGGATCTGCTGGGTATCGATCCGGAGGAACTTATCGAAGATCCTGTGCAAAATATCCGCGGTGGTGCCGCTTTATTGGCGGAATACGCAAAGGACACTGTTGGAGAACTGCCAACGGATGTGGAAGATTGGTATGGCGCTGTCGCCAAATACAGCGGCTCCAAGGAACGTTCGCTCGCGCTTGATTTTGCCGATCAGGTATTTGAAACGATCAACGATGGGGTCGATCGTGAGACCACAGATGGACAAAAAGTGCGGCTGAAAGCCAAAAAGGTAAAGGCAAATCGTGATACGGTTGAGTCGCTGCGCTTGCACAAAAGCGATGCAACAAAAGCCGAATGTCCAAATGGATTGGACTGTCAATTCATCCCTGCTCTTTACGCGCAACGTGGAAATAACCCCAGCAGCTATGGTAACTATGACATCGCAGACCGTCCGAAAGCGGGACCCGAAATTCGCTACATTGTGATCCATGATACTGAAGGAAGCTATCAAAGTGCGATCAACTGGTTCCAAAATCCAGCCTCCTCCGTCGCAGCACACTATGTCATTCGATCTTCCGACGGTCAGATTACGCAAATGGTCAATAACAAAGATGTGGGCTGGCATGCGGGAAACTGGTATGTCAATATGCATTCCATCGGTCTTGAGCATGAAGGAATCATGCTCGAAGGGGCAGATTGGTATACAGAGCGGATGTATCGCGCTTCCGCCAAGCTCGTTAAATACTTAGCGGAAAAATATGAGATCCCGCTTGATCGTGCACATATTATCGCTCACGAGGAGATCCCTGGCTTGACGCAAGCGCGCCATAAAGCGATGCACGAAGACCCAGGCGCCTTCTGGGATTGGGAGCACTATTTCGAATTGCTGGGTGCACCGATCAAAAACGAACGCGGCCCCAAAAATGTAGTGACCATCAAGCCGCATTTCCAAACAAACAAGCCTGAGCTCGATGGCTTGGAACGCCAACCGGCCAACTTCGTTTATCTGTATCAAGAGCCAAGCTTTGATGCTCCATTGTTGGATGATACACTGCTGCCTGGACCAGGGTCCACGAGCATTCATGAAGAAGGCAGCAAGGCAGTAACGGGTCAAACCTATGTGTTGGCGGATGAAGACGGCGACTGGGATGCCATTTGGTTTGGCGGTCAAAAAGCATGGTTCTATAACCCAAATGACAAGAATACCGTCAGCGGCAAAGGCTTAATCGTTCGTCCGAAAGAGAGCAATGTCCCAGTCTATGGCGCCGCATTCCCAGAAGCGAGTGCCTATCCATCCGATGTGCCGCCTCGAAACATGGAGGTATTGTACCGTATCGACGAAGGACAAGCTTATGTCGTGGCGGAAAAAACAAAAGGAAATTACTACCACGCGGTCACCTTTTCCCATGATCCGTACGATGATGATCACAAAATGGTTATTGGTGAAGAAGAATACTACCAGATTTACTTCAATCACCGCTTCGGGTTTGTCAAAGCCTCTGATGTTGAAATTGGAGTAAAATAGGCAGGTGCATGACCAAAAGAAAATCCCATCCCGCTTTTTCCAAGGGGATGGGATTTTTCCGTGTCAGTCTTTATTGATCGATCAGTAATATTTCGCGTATTTCCTGCTCAGTCAAGGAGGACAACGCTTCCTGACCTGGCTGGATGACTTCCTCAATCAGGTTTTTCTTTTTCTGCTGAAGCGCAAACATCTTCTCCTCCACCGTCCCCTGTGTGACAAGCCGGATCACATGGACGACATTCTTTTGTCCGATGCGATGCGCACGGTCGGCTGCTTGCTGCTCGACAGCGGGGTTCCACCACAAGTCATACAGGATGACCGTATCCGCTCCTGTCAGATTCAGTCCGGTTCCGCCAGCCTTTAACGAGAGGAGAAACAGATCCCGCTCACCATCGTTGAATCTGTTGCAGAGCTCTACTCGCTCCCGGGCCGGCGTTTGTCCATCCAGATAAAAATAAGGAATCCCCTGATAACCCAATTCACGGCCGATCAGGTCTAGCATCTGGGTGAATTGCGAATAGACCAAGACTCGTCTGCCCGCATTCCTGCATTCTGCCAACAATTCCAGCAGCTGCTCGAATTTGGCTGAGCTTCCGCCATACTCTTCCACGAACAGAGCCGGGTGGCAGCACAATTGACGAAGTCGTGTCAATCCAGCTAAAATTTTTATCCGATTTTTTTGGAACTCGTTCTCGTTTAAAAGCTTCAACGTTTCTTTTTGCAGCATGGCCAAGTGAGCGAGATACAGCTTTTTCTGCTCCGGCAGCAGCTCAGATGTCTGCAGCGTCTCAATCTTGTCCGGCAATTCTTTCAGAACATCCGTTTTTACGCGGCGGAGCAAAAACGGTCGGGCTCGCTTGGCAACGACATCGCGGGATAGGTCATTGAACGCTTTTCTCCCTGGAAATAAACCTGGGAATACGGCATCAAAGATAGACCATAGTTCTTCCAGACGATTCTCTACAGGCGTTCCGGAAAGAGCAAAACGGTATCGCGACTGAATGGCTTTTACCGCTTGGGCAGTCTGGGTTGCATGGTTTTTGAATGTTTGTGCTTCATCCAGGATGAGCGTATGGAACATTTTTTCCGCATAGATCCGGCTGTCTTTACGCAACAGCGGGTAGGACGTAATGATAATATCCGCCTCAGCTGGAGCATTCAGTATGCGGTTTCGTTCCGTCTGACTCCCATCCGCGATCATGACCCGCATCTGTGGGGTGAATTTTTGCAATTCATTGCGCCAGTTATACACCAACGAAGATGGCGCAACAATCAAGGCCGGCTGCTTTTCCTCTCTGATTTCCGGCAATAGAGACAGGAGGAACGCGATGCTTTGTACGGTCTTTCCGAGTCCCATGTCGTCGGCCAGAATTCCGCCAAAATCGTAATGAGCGAGCGTCTTCATCCATTGGTAGCCATACTTTTGGTAATCGCGAAGCACATTATCAAGGCTATCCGGTACAAGAAAATCTAAATTATCCGGATTTCGCATATTTTCTAAGAATCGCCGTAACGTTTTACCGATCTTGATTGTCTTTCCGTACCGCTCTTGTTCCAACAAATGAAGACCCCGGACGATGGGTAGGCGGATACGCGCCCCGCTGAACTCCATGTTTTCGATCCCCGCTTGATCGAGAAAGTCGCGGATGACCTGGTATTCCGTATCTTCCAACGGCAGCAATGCACCATTGGGAAGCCGATAGTATTTGCGTTTCTCTTCTAGTGATTTTAACACCTGCCGGATATGCGACTCGGGTATTCCCTCCATCTCAAAGTGGACTTCCAACCAGTTGATACGGTCATTGGCATCTATACTGATACGAGGGGGTGCAGATCCGGTAAACACTCTTTCTTTTACCGCGGTAGTGGCATACACCTTCGCTAACTTCTCCAAACGCGGAACCACATGATACAGAAAATGGTATTCTGCTTCTTCGTCCTCCATGACATAGCCGCCTTCTGTTTTCAGGAACGGACTTTGTTCGATCAACTCCATAATTTGTCGTTCCTTTTCGCCGTCACGAACATGAATGTGTTCAGTCCGACGCTTTTGGGTGTCTGCTTCAAACGGATTGAAGACAATCTCGCCATATTGAAATTCCAGCCCGACAAGCAGTCGATCCTTCAATCTGTCCAAATACAGCTTCGCTTGTAAAGGTGCTTGAATAATCCGTTCCGCGACAGCATTGGCGATACGGACGCTGCCCAGCTTCTTCAATCCGGGGATAACCTGTTCCAGAAAAGTTTCGATCTGATCCGGTGCGATCTGGATTTGCGGTTTACGGTATGCCTCCACCATGCGTTTCATTTCCGCCAAGCGCTTGCTTTGATCACTTGGAAGCTTCACAACCTTGCCTTCCGTCAACACCAATCCATAGGATTCCATGACCGTAATCTGATCCAATCCTTGCACATCCAACGCAAAGCCGTCTTTATCCGCTTCATCGAAGAGAAATTGCAGAGGAAGCGGATCTTCGGAAGCCTGGATACCAGCATAGACGCGCCTACCTTGTTCCAGCTGCACATGTTTGGCCGCCGTTAGCAAAGGGAATAGCGATTCCCAAAAGACAGGCGGTATCAGCAGGTGCCTATCGGAGTTCATGCTTTTGGCCTGCAAAGAAAGCGGCTGAGTGCTTTCACGGATCATTTTTTCGTATTGGTAGACTTGCAGTAACTTCTGGATCACCGCATTGTCTTCGTTGTCAAAGGAGTGTTGCTGCGGATCATACGTAAAATGCTTGGAGAATACGTAGGGTTCTCTGCGCTCCAATCGCTCCAGAAATTCCTTTATTTTCTGAACGATGTAGAGTCTTTTCGAACCTATCTTTAATTCGATGCCAAACATGTGCTTTCGTATTCCATAGGAAACCGGTGTAACCGTAAATTCAACCGCGATCGTTTCTCTAGTGTCAAACAGCTGTCGCGCCGTACTGCGTTGCCCTGGATTATTACGAAAAAGTCGAAGGATACCCTGTGTCAATTGGAGATCCCCGGAAGATATTCCGGGGGTGTTAGACGTCGTAACGGTACGATGGTCATACTTATCTGATTTACCAAGCGCATCTAAGTCTTGCTGCTGTTTGTGCACCATCGTCCGCTTGGACCATCCATTCACTTGTTCAAGATCAAGTATGTTGAGTAATACAGCGGCGATATGTTGACAGTGTTGATCATATGAACCGAGTGTCGGACAACTGCAGGCCGCCACAATCTCTCCGCTATGCCCGACCTGAACTGTCACCTGATGGCTCCCCTTTACGGTTGCTTCGCACAGGGACTGTTCCCAGTCGAAATTCGTTATCACAACTTTATTTGTCCGGTAGAACGCTTCCCCTCTTTCATAGGAAGTCTTGCCGCACAATCTCTTAATATCCTGTTTGGTCAATGAAAAGCTCATGGGCTCGGTCCTTCCTTTGAAGCGTTGTCTCTTTTATCTTAGCAAAAAT
>DASQNU010000098.1:0-34890 GCA_035644815.1 Bathyarchaeia archaeon
CGTCGGCACGCGAAGGGCGACCGAGGCCATCGACGAGGCGACGCGGCGGCTCGTGCACAAGACCATCAAGAAGGTGACCGACGACATCGCGTCGATGTCGTTCAACACGGCCATCTCGGCCATGATGGTCTTGACCAACCACCTCACCGCGCTCGACCCGGTGCCGCTCGAGGCGGCGCGCGCGCTCGCGCTGTTGATCTCGCCCTTCGCCCCGCACCTCGGCGAGGAGCTGTGGCAGCGGCTCGGCGCCGCGGAGTCGCTCGCCCACGCAGCCTGGCCCGCCTACGACGAGGCGCTCACGGTCGACGACGTGCTCGAGATGGCGGTGCAGGTCAACGGCAAGGTCCGCGGCCGGATTTCGCTGTCGCGCACCGCGAGCGAGGACGACGCGCGCCGGCCTCAGTATTTGTCCGATTTGATGCTCGCTTTCCGCTATACGAATGCAGATATCGTAGGCAAACGCTCCTATTATATCTATCTGGAATCCAGACAGCTTCTCGGGATTCGTCACCCAGGGCAAGAATACAAATTTTTGGAAGCTGATGAATTTCTAGACGGGGGCAAAAAGATTGTAAAGAAAAAAGTATATGAGGAAGTCCAATACCGCAATGTATCAACAAAAGAAGACGTCTACTTTTGCGAGGATTGTGCGGAAAAAGGCTTTACCATGTTTTCTGCCGATCGCTATAACTTGGTGTATATGCGAAGAAAAAATAAACGGACCCATACCTGGAAGGAGCAAGACAGACGAATCATCAAGAGCTGTTCGGTGATTGGACAGACTGAACAATATAAAGAAAGTGCCATACTCTAAGGCGACGATCCACGAGGCTTTTGGCCCGCTGGATCGTTCTTTGTGATACAACATGGCATCCATGGCATCGCTACTGACAAGGCGGAGCCATGTTTTTATACGCCGCCGGGGTTGACTGATGCGGCGCTCCCTCTCCATAATCGAGTTGAAACGCAGGCTTCATGAAGAGAGGGTTTGTGTACATGGCTATTCACGGTTTATGGCCGATTACATCTTTGCTTGTGGGCATTGCCGCTACCTATGCGACGGGTCTTCCGCTTTCCTTGGGAGTTGCTTTTGCCATCCTTGTTACCTTGGTGACTGTACGAAGGATGGGATATTCCTACAAGCAGCAGTTTCAATACGGTTGGGCGGGTGTACAGCAGACAAAGCCTGTCCTGTCGATCTTGTTCCTGATCGGACTGTTAATTCCACTGCTGATGGTGGGAGGTACGATTCCTGCTCTCATTTATTACGGCTTGAAAGTGGTGAATGTGGACTACCTGTTGATTTTATCGTTTCTCCTTGCCTCTGCCATTTCCAGTATCTTGGGCACCTCCATGGGGACGCTCAGTACAATCGGTCTGCCGCTGATTGGCATCGCGTATACTTCAGGGGTGCCAGTAGGGATGGTGGCAGGTGCACTGATCTCGGGAGCGATGGTGGGAGAGCGCTTTTCCCCGATCTCCAGCAGCAGGCTATTAACGATGAATACGGTGGAGCTCAGCAGCGAAAAGGCGGCTTCCCGCATGAACATTGCAGCCATGGCAGCGGTCGTCTTTACCGTATGTTTGTTTCTGATGATGGATGTTATGCGAGGGAATGCGGCCGCAACCGATATGATTGCCACCTATCAACGGTTGCTGCGGGAGCAATTTGATGTGTCCCCTTTGATGCTTTTCCCAATTGCTATTCTCCTCTTGCTTTTCCTGTTTCGTATGAAAGCGGTAACCGCTCTCTTGGGGGGCATTGCCGTCAGTGCAGCAAGTGCGCTCTGGCAGCCCTCGGTAGATCTCCATACGTTGTTATTTGTGATTCTGGATGGGTTTGAGCTGCATTCCGGTACCGTATTGGACGAAATGATACATGGGAAAGGTATCGATGCGGTTCTCCAGATCCTGGTGCTGATCATTTTTGCTGGTTTTCTCAACGGCATCCTGAACAAAGCCAACCTAGTCGAGCCTATCATTACTCGCTGGATGGGGGAGAGTGGCAGCCGCGCCGCGTTGGTTGGAAAGACGGTGCTACTGTCGCTGGTCGTCGTCATGATCGGCTGCAATCAGACCATTCCGATCCTCTTGGTTGGCGCCACATTGCTGGAGCGGTATCGCGAGCAGCCCAATGGCAGCTGGTTGTTGGGACGTACACTGCTCGACTCCGCATTGCTCATGCCAGTCCTCATTCCTTGGAATGGCTTGGCGATGGTGATGGCGGTGACATTGGGGGTATCCACGGTCGAGTCATTGCCGTATCTGATTTTCCCGATACTGCTTCCGGTCCTGACGATTCTGCTTACCAGGCATTTTGTACCGGAACAAAAAGAAACGGCTAACGCAGCCTAAAAAGGGTCCCTTTGGATCACCCGTGACAAGGTGTAGCCAAGGGGACTTCGCTATATAATCCATAGCTACCTTCTGTTTTGTCCCGCTTGGCATTGCTTTTTCGCGTGCCGCCGTAGTAAAACAAAGAAAAGGGAATGAATGGCAAAAGGCTGCCATATCGTGTGCAAAAAAATCACACTGGAGAGGATGACAAAGAGATGGAACGAAACGAACTCAAACAGCATTGGACAGAGGTGGACCGCTATATCACCGACATGCTGATTCCAGCGGATCCTGCGTTGGATGCCGCTCTGAAGGCAAATGCTGCAGCAGGACTGCCGCCGATCGATGTGGCCCCGAATCAGGGGAAGCTGTTGCACTTGCTGGCTAAAATTCAGGGTGCGAAAACGATATTGGAAATTGGCACACTTGGCGGGTACAGCACGATCTGGCTGGCACGGGCACTTTCTGAAGGGGGACGCTTGATCACACTGGAATATGCGCCAAAGCATGCTGAAGTTGCCCGTGCCAATATCGAACGCGCTGGCCTGAGTCATATGGTCGAAGTCCGCGTAGGTCTGGCACTGGACTCGTTAGAGCAGCTGGCTGCGGAAGGCTGCGGACCTTTTGACCTGATCTTCATCGACGCTGACAAGCCCAATAATCCGGCCTACTTGGAATGGGCAATCAAGCTTTCCCGTCCCGGAAGCCTCATCATCGGTGACAATGTGGTGCGGAATGGGGAAGTCATTGATGCTGCGAGTGACAACCCTACGGTTCAAGGCGTACGCCGCTTTTATGAGATGCTGAGCACCGATACGCGGGTCAGCGCGACAGCCATTCAGACCGTGGGCAGCAAGGGATATGATGGTTTTGCCATCGCTCGGGTGAATTAACGTTGTAGCTAATTCAAGAATTGGTGTTGTTTGAATCCGATGTTTGATTCTCGCGCAAATGGGAGAGGCTAACAAATACTTAGAGAAGACTCCCGGCGGAGAATGGAACAAGGAGAAAACATTCATGAACCTGACACCAGAACAGCGCGTCACTTTGCACGGATTTAACAACCTCACGAAATCATTGAGCTTCAACATGTACGACATTTGCTACACCAAGACAAAGGAAGAGCGCGAAGCCTACCTCGAATACATCGATGAGCAGTACAATGCTGACAGGCTCACGAGTATCTTGAAAGGGGTAGCAGACATCATCGGGGCCCATGTGCTCAATATCGCCAAGCAGGACTATGTACCGCAGGGGGCGAGTGTGGTGTATTTGGTTTCCGAAGGTCCGGTGGTCGAGGTGCCAAATGAATCGTTTGAGGAATCGCCCGGTCCGCTCCCTGATAATGTCGTGCTTCAGCTGGATAAGAGCCATATCACGGTGCATACGTATCCAGAGTATCATCCGGATGAAGGAATCAGTACATTCCGCGCCGATATCGATGTCTCTACCTGTGGGGAAATCTCTCCGTTGAAGGCCCTCAACTTCCTCATTCATTCGTTTGACACGGATATCATGACGATTGATTACCGTGTCCGCGGCTTTACCCGGGATATCAACGGCGATAAGCTATTTATCGATCATGAAATCAGCTCTATCCAAAATTACATACCGGACGAGGTCAAAGGCTTATATGATATGATTGATGTCAATGTATATCAGGAAAATATCTTTCATACCAAATGCAAGCTGCGTGAGTTTGACTTGAACAATTATCTGTTTGGTCATACAAAAGATGAGCTGGATCCACAGGAACAAGCGGAAATTACGGAACGCCTCAAATCGGAGATGGATGAAATTTTTTATGGAAAGAATATCGTGATGGCGGGGAGATAGGTTCTCCACTGTATAAGGAACACTCGCTCTGATAAGAAGAGCGGGTGTTTTTGCAATGTCTGTTGTTGGAAACGAAAATCTTTACTATACTGATGCTCATATGAGCCGAACGGCAGATAGACAGGTGAAATGAATATGAGCTCTTGGATTGAAGCGCCCAGATTAGCGGTAGGGGCAGTGATAATAAACGAAAAGAATGAAATGCTGATGGTTTGGCGCAATCGCAAACCGGAGAAAGATACGTGGAGTATCCCCGGGGGAAAAGTGGAGCGGTATGAAACACTGGAGCAGTGCGTCATTCGGGAGGTTAAGGAAGAGGTGAATCTCGATGTCGAGGTCATAGGTCTGCTCTGCATCGCTGAAACCATTCAACCTGAAAACGAGGAACACTGGGTATCGGCAATCTATGAAGTGAAAATTAAAGGTGGGATAGCCCGGAATATGGAGGAAGGAGGAGCGATTGGCGATTTGCGCTGGTTTCCTCTGTCAGGACTTCCATCCCGTTTGGCCTGTTTTACCGTGCCCGCGATCGAACAATTGAAAAAAAGAGCTTGGTAAAGAATAGCCGAATGTTCCGTAACACTTTCATACATCCGTAATATGATGATAGCAAAACAGATATTATTCATCACTTTCATGTAAGCGCTATCACATTGAGAGAGGAAGTGGCCGGAATGTTCTGGATCGTCTGGGCAATAGTAGGTGTGGTTGTCTGGGCTGGCATGAGCTATCTCGTGTCGGGAGAAGTCGGTGGAAAAGGTTGGTGGGCTTCGCTGATCGCCGCATTGTTGGGCAGCTGGCTGGGTGATATGCTCCTGGGGGATTGGCTCTGGATGCTGGCAGGTTTCAATGTATTCGCTGGCGCAATTGGAGCCATCGTACTCACATGGCTGTGGAGCCTGGTAGCTAAAAGCAGGAATGGTTGAGAAAGATAAAAGCTGCGTTTCTGAGTGAAGCGCAGTTTTTTTTTTGATTTCTCGATAGGATTAATAATAAAGGGGATGCGGTGGGGAGAGCATGTTTCGCAACTCCGCTTCATTCTACGCCCTACTGTGAAGCGGGGACTGGCCGCTCCACAGCAAATCGCAGTTTGGCACTCGTATTTCACATTGGAAAAAACTTCATAAAGCTCCTTGACCATTACGTAACGTAACGGTTTATAGTGAAGTTACCGGTGAAACGCTAGCGACCAAGAAAGGGGCTGATCATGAAGCGACAGTGGAAAGTCGGAGAACTTGCGAAAATGGCGGGAATCACGATACGAACGTTGCGTTTTTACGATCAGATCGGCTTGTTTTCTCCATCCGGCTATTCGCCATCCGGATACAGACTCTACACCGAAAAGGACATTTCACGCCTGCAGCAAATCTTGTCCTTGAAGGAGTTGGGGCTATCGCTGGAGCAGATTAAAGCCGTCATGGCCGGAGATCAACTCAGCCTGTCAGACATTGTTACCATTCAAATAGACCGCCTGAAAGAAAATATCCGCATGCAGCAGAAACTTTTGCACGAGCTTGAGAATGTATCGACTCGGATGCAAAGGAACGAACCGTTTACCGTTGAGCATTTCATGAACATCATGCGGACGATGAGAATGAATCATGAGAAATTTTTCGCCGAGAGAAAATCGAGTATGGATCTCCACCTCGACCGGCTTGGTGAATATTTAGACGAGCATCCGGAAGAACCCGGACAAGGAGGTTTCGACTGTGACTGAAAGATCTGCCAAACACTCCACATTTGTCATCGAAAGGAACTATAAACATTCCCCTGCCCGCGTATTCGCTGCATGGGCGGGTCAAGCAGCCAAAGCCGGCTGGTTTCCAAAAGCCGACGAGTTCGACTTCCGGGTCGGCGGACGCGAATTCAATCGCGGTGGTCCGCCTGGGGGACCGGTTTACACATTCGATGCCTGCTATCAGGAGATCGTTCAGGATAGGCGCATTGTATACTCATACACTCTGGACATGGAAGACAAGCGGATGTCCGTCTCCGTTACGACGGTGGAATTCGAGTCCGTGGACGGCGGCACGCGCTTGATCTATACCGAGCAGGGCGTTTTTCTGGACGGTCTCGATACGCCTGAACAGCGTGAGCACGGAACGAAGGTGATGTTGGATCGGCTCGGAGAGGCTCTGGACGGCCAATGAAAGACGCGGCGTTTGAAGCGAACATCCGGGCCGGTTTGAAGGAATGGATTGGACTTGCCGTGCTTTCATTGCCTGCCTTGCTCGTTTCGGTAGACTTGTCCGTAATGATTCTCGCACTCCCTCACATAAGCGTCGCTCTCGGCGCTGACAGCACAGCGCAGCTATGGATCATGGACATATACGGCTTCATGCTCTCGGGGTTTCTGATCACGATGGGCACGCTCGGAGATCGGCTCGGCCGCCGTAAGCTGCTGATGATCGGCGCAGCGGCTTTCGGTTCTGCATCAGTGTTGGCCGCCTTTTCCAATACCTCCGGAATGCTGATTGCAGCACGGGCGCTGCTCGGCATAGCCGGGGCGACGGTATCGCCTTCGTCCCTGGCTTTAATCAGCAATATGTTCCGCGATCATAAGCAGCGCTCCCTCGCTATAGGCATATGGTTCATGTGCTCCATGGGAGGCATGGCGCTTGGCCCTGTAGTCGGCGGGACGATGCTGGAGCATTTTTCATGGGGTTCGATTTTTCTGCTCGGCGTTCCAGTCATGGCGCTGTTGTTGTTAACTGCGCCTCATCTTCTGCCCGATTATCGGGATACCGCACCTGGTCGCTTGGATATGACTAGCGTCATGCTGTCGATGTGCACCATTCTACCGGCAATATACGGCCTTAAAGAAATCGCTAAGCAAGGTTTACAGACCTTGCCGCTTATTGCCATCACGGCTGGAGTTGCTTTCGGGACATTATTCGTAAGACGGCAGCAACGGTTGGACAGTCCGCTATTGGACTTGCGCCTATTCGCAAACCCTGCCTTCAGCACGGCGCTGGGCGGCATGTTCGGCATCACTTTGACAGGCGCTTCCATGCTCTTCATCGCACAGTATCTTCAATTCGTGGAAGGACTATCGCCGCTCCGGGCAGCGATGTGCATGCTTCCGGGAGTGGTTGCGTCGATGGCGGGCATGCTGTTGTCGCCCATCATTGCTCGGCGGATCCGACCGTCGCTCCTTATCGGGGCAGGCCTTGCCGTCTCGGCGACTGGTTGTATTCTACTGTCCCAGGTAGGGGCGGGATCCGGACTCTCTACCCTGATTGTCGGTTATATCTTTTTTAATGTGGGAGCAGCCCCATTTGCGAGCTTGTCCAGCGATCTAATTGTCGGCTCTGCCCCGCCGGCGAAAGCGGGTTCGGCGGCGTCTTTGCTGCAGACGAGCGGTGAATTCGCATTCGCACTGGGTATCGCCGTATTAGGCAGCATCGGTACATACGTGTACCGCACTCAAATTGCCGGCTACATACCGAGAGAGGTTCCGACGTTAACAGCTGGAGCCTCCCGCGAAAGCCTGGCTGGGGCAGTCTCGGCGGCAAAAGCTTTGCCCGAACCTATTGCTTCAACCCTTCTTCATGGCGCCCAGGGAGCATTTACCGACGGCATGCATGTAGTTGTCGCAGTTAGCGGCGGGCTCATGATCGCTATCGCCATACTCACCGTGATCAAGCTTCGGCATATCCCCCCCATCGGGCAGAAAACGCCAGGTGAGTTGTAATTGACTGCTCAAGACTAAGGGAAGAATACTTTAACGGGTATGCCATCTATTTACTTCTTCGATTTGGTAACGTCGTTGAATTAAAAGGGGTCGTTAGTGCAATTACATTGGAGCAGATTGCTGGGGGCAGCTGCTCCTTTTTTATTGAAGTAACGGGCAGCCTTCTTTGTATTCTATAATTTAAATTTCTCCGGTAACATTTTTCATTTTATATGCTACCAAAATAGACCAACACATAATTTCAATCTAACGTTAAAATAAATAATGGAATGGAAATCTGTGAGTAGGGAGCCGGACAAATGCGACTTACCGGAATGTTTTTCCAATAAAACGAATTGATTCTAGTTATGGGGGTGCAAAGTTTGGTAATGATATGGAAACGTTTGATTATGGGGTGCGTTATGGCGATCGCAACCCTGCTAGTCGGGGAAACAGATGCATCGTCAGCGTCCGCAGCCTCTCCCATCTATTATGTAGCGACGAAAGGGAATGATGCCAATCCAGGAACCATACATGCTCCATGGAAAACACTCCAGCATGCTGCCGATGTAGTAGAACCGGGAAGTACTGTGTTTGTAAGAGGGGGAGTATACAAGCAGACGCTTAAAATCACCCGTTCTGGATCAGCCAAGGAAGGTCCGATAACATTCGCCAGCTATGCAGAGGAAAAGGCCATCATTGATGGCAGTGGACTTTCAGTGGCAGAACTTCAAGGCCTTGTGGAAATGGAAGACGCCAGCTATATCACGATAAAAGGATTTGAAATCCGAAATTTTAAGACAACAAAAAAAGATCATGTACCTGTCGGAATCTTAGTTCACGGCGCTGGCAGTCATATCGACATCCTCAACAACAAAGTTCATAACATTCAAAATACCGCAAAACCATCAGGTAGTGACCTTCTCGGTCGAGATGCTCATGGCATCGCTGTATACGGAACAAAAGCACCTGCCTCGATCAATAACGTAAAGATAGAGGGGAATGAACTGTTTAAGCTGGTGCTCGGTTCAAGTGAATCACTTGTGTTAAACGGCAATGTAGATACTTTTTCGGTATCAAACAATCTCGTGCATGATAACGACAACCTCGGTATCGTTCTAATAGGATTTGAAGGCGTATCACCGGACGACGCTTATGACCAAGCGCGAAATGGTGTCGTCAGCGGAAATAAAGTATACAACAACACATCGAACAAAAACCCTTCTTACGGATGGTCGCTTCCAAATGATAGCAACGGAGCCGGAGGTATTTACGTGGATGGAGGGAAAGACATTGTTATCGAGCGAAACTATTCCTACAAAAACGACATTGGGATAGAAATTGCCAGCGAGCACGCGGGAGGCTCCGCCAGCAACATTACGGTACGCAGTAACATGATATACAGTAACCGATATACGGGAATTGCAATGGGGGGCTATGACAGCGACAGAGGATCAACATATGATAGCAGCGTAATCAACAATACCCTTTATATGAACAACACATTGAACGATGGAAGCGGCCAAATATTGCTACAATACGATACCAGGAACAATGTCATTCAAAATAATATCATTGTGGGAAACAAGTCAAACGTCCTCATTTATAATGAGTACACAGAGAATGAGGGGAATGTGGTTGATTACAACCTGTATTACGTTGCAGATGGTAGTGATGAGGCCACATGGATTTGGAAAAACGAGGAGTACACAGGGTTTAGCGATTACCAAAACACCTCGGGGAATGATGCACATTCTATCTTTGGCGATCCCAAATTCGTAAAAGCATCGAAAGGCGATTTTCACTTAATAGCCACTTCTGCAGCAATTGATGCAGGCACTTGGAATGATTCCCTCAAAGGGAGTCTCGACATAGACGGTCAGGAGAGAGTGAAGGACGTAACAGTAAACATGGGTGCAGATGAATAACGAGCAATTAGTGTAAATGTACGAAAAGAAAGAACAGACCCTGACTGCACATTGTCAGGGTCAGGGTCTGTTCTTTTGGATAAAGTACATTTTTTTATCTGCTGGCACTCGTATAAGACTGAAAAATAAAGTGTTAGACCAGAAAATAAAGGTTTAGACTGGCGGCGGCGTTAAGCTGACGGGCAGATTCACTCAACAAACTGGCACAAAAAACGGCTGATTAAATGGGCTCATGCAAGGTTTCACATTCGTTCGTTTCCGATGTCACAAATCAGATCCTTACATTGTTATATGTGCAAAACGTAAAAGGAGCTGAGGAAAGATGAACGACTTGACTTGCATAATCATCGGAGGCGGCCATGCAGGGCTTGGGGCGCTCAAAGCAATAAAGGAAACGACCCGGGGCATGGCGAATGGAAGGCGGATTCGGTTTGTTCTGTTCGACAAGCAGCCCGGTCATGTGCGCAAAGTGCTGTTGTTCCGGCCGGCAGTGAGCGAGGAAGAGATTATGATCCCCTGGACGCATTATTCTAACCGGAACAAGTTTCCAGACTTCGAATTCGTGCAAGGTACGGTTACATCCGTGGATAGCGGGGAAAAACGGATTCGATATACGGATGCGCAAGGAAATGATGCCCGAATTCGTTATGACCTTTTAGTCGTGGCGGTCGGTAGTATCGTTCGGCGACCGGATCCCGCCCAGGGCGGCATCGCCTTGACCGACCCGCAAGCCGCGGCGGACATCCGGGAGCGCTGGCGTGCCAACCTGCGGAAGGCTGTCGGAGAGACGAATCTTGAAGAACGCAAACGCTTGTTGACGGTCGCGGTTGCGGGAGCGGGCATCAGCGGCATCGAGACGTCCGCCGAACTGGCGCTCGCGATACGGGAGGAAGCGTCGGCGCTTGGGCTGAATCCGTCCGAAGCTTCCGTCTATTTGCTGAATGCGCAGGAGCGGCTGTTCCCGGGAGCGCCGGAGAAAGTGGGACGAAAATTGGAACTGACGCTCAGCGAATGTGGAGTGACAGCGCTTCACAATCGTAAGGCGATGCGGGAGGAAGCAGGGGTGGTGACGCTCAGCAATGGTGAAAGTCTGGCGGTTGGCCAATGTATATGGACGATCGGTCTGATACCGAATCCGGTTCTTCGCAGCATGGGCTTGCCGCTTACTCCTGAAGGTCAAGTGCTGGTGGATGAATGCTATCGCGTCAAAGGAGCGCCGGGCGTATACAGCATTGGCGACTGTGCAAGAATCGTCGATCCGAGAACCGGCAAGGCGGATCAGATGAGGTGCGGAGAAGGTGTGTTACAGGCAGATCGACTGGGGAAAATCGTGATGGCCGATCTGGAGGGCCGCCCCGCGCCGGTTCACAAATCGGTACCGATGGATTTCTTCTGCATCGGCCTGGGGGATAATCGCGGATTGGTGTGGGGACGCAAATGGGGACTTAATATGATTATAACGGGAAAGCCTGCGTGGAAATTCAGGAATCTGGCATGGGATGCAGGCAGTAAGCTTCGATAGAAACAAAGAGACCAAGATTGCAATCTTTCTAAAAGCCCGGAAAAGGAGAAACAGCGAATGGAAGAACTGTACGATCAATATAGAGCGCTGCTGTTCACGCTGGCTTATCAGCTGACAGGCTCTGCGGAAGACGCGGAAGATGCGGTGCAGGACGTGTTTTTTAAGTCGTTCGACGTACATCCTGAACGTTTGGAGAAACCGAAGGCGTATTTGTGCAAAATGGTAACCAATCGCTGCCTTAATCTGCAGAAATCGGCGCAGAAGAGGAGGGAAGTGTACGTTGGTCCGTGGCTCCCCGAACCGATTCGGACGCCGGAGGAGGATACACTCGAGACGACGGTCGTCCGCCGCGATCTGCTGTCTTACGCCATGCTCGTACTGTTGGAGAGGCTGACGCCGACAGAGCGGGCGGTTTTCGTCCTGCGTGAGGCGCTGGGCTTCGATTATCCCGAAATAGCTGAACTGCTCGGCAAGCAAGAGGCGAATTGCCGCAAGCTGATGAGCCGGGCAAGAAGCAAGATGGGAATATCCGAGGAGGAGCCGGTCGCGGCAGAAGCGGTCGAATTGGAATGGGTCAGCCGGTTCCTCACATCCCTCGAGCAAGGTAACGTCGATCATGTGCTGTCTCTGCTGGCCGAAGACGTCATGCTCGTCGCCGACGGAGGCGGAAAAGTAACCGCGTTCAAGCGTCCGGTACAAACGCGCGATCTCGTGGCCCGAGTCCTGCTGGACGGGTTCAAGAGCATACGATCCCATTTTCAGGATAGCCTTCACTTCGAGGCTGCCCCTCTGAACGGTGAGACCAGTATAGTATTCCGTTTGGGGGACGAAACTCTGGGCGCTATGTTTATACAGCTCCGACACGGAAAGCTTGCCAGAATCTACTTCGTACGAAACCCGGATAAGCTTACCCGGGTTTAGGTAGTCAACTGTGGATTTTTCCATCATGATAAGGAACCGGGAAACTAAGTTAAAAGCGTCCCAAGTCCCCTTTTAGTTTGATGAACATTACATCATTGGACTAACGGAGAACGATAACTCAATAAAGACATGACGGCAACCGGTATAACAATCGGTTGCCGTTTTTCATTGAAGTGACGGGGCAGATTTACTCACTTATTAAACTGGCTGATGCAAGGTTATTCGTTCGTTTCCGATGACACAAATCAGAGCCTTCATTGTTATATGTGCAAAACGTAAAGGAGCTGAGGAATGATGAACGACTTGACATGCATAATTATCGGAGGCGGCTATGCAGGGCTTACTGGGCTCAGAGCAATAAAGGAAAACACTCAGGGTATGTCGAACGGACGGCGGATTCGGTTTGTTTTGTTCGACAAGCAGCCCGGTCATTTGCGAAAATTGAGGTTGTTCCGGCCTGCCGCGGTCGAGGAAGAGATTATGATTCCATGGGGTAATTTGGTTTTAAAAGGATTCGAATTCGTGCAAGGGACGGTTACGTCCGTGGATAGTAAGGAAAAACGGATTCTGAGACTATCAAAAAAGCAACCGATGGATGCCAGCAATCTGGAAAGACTTTGTGTAGCAGCCCCACGGGTTCGTTCGCGGAGGGTCGTCAGGCAATGTCATTCCTGTACTATCCATGTTACCCACGTGGTACAATTTAGAAATAGGTAAGAACCACGGTAATTGAAGGAGTGTGCGTAACACTTGAAAAAAGTAACCATCATGATTGTGGATGACCAGAGCCTGATGTCTGAAGGGCTACAAGCCATCCTCTCGTTGGAAGAGGATTTTGAAGTGGTAGCGACTGCGGAAAATGGCAGCCAAGCATGTGAACTCGTGAGAACGCATCGACCCGATCTGGTCTTAATGGACATCCGGATGCCGGTCATGAATGGGATTGAGGCTACGAAAATCATCAAAACGGAATATCCCTCGACAAAGGTGATCATTCTTTCCACCTTTGCCGAAGACGATTATATCATTGAGGCGCTCGCGTTTGGGGCTACCGGATTTTTGCTGAAAGACATGAAGAGCCATCAGTTGGCGGCAACGATCAGACAAGCCGTTGAAGGGCATTATATGCTTCCTCCCGTGATTGCAGGAAAACTAGCGGAACGGCTCTATCAATTTTCAGCGGGGCTTACCTTGGAGCTATCCAAAAGCCAGATGAAAACGGGTGAGCATGATTTGACTGATCGAGAAAAGGAAATTGCCCGACTGATGCTGAAAGGATGGAACAATCGCCAGATCGCGAGTGCGCTGTATATGAGCGAGGGTACGATTCGGAATTATTTCAGCAAAATTTATGCGAAGCTGGGGAGCAGCGACCGCGCCGGAGCAATGGCCGTATTAAGGGAGATGTTCGAGGAAAAATGAAAACTGGGAGTTCATATGTCCTGTGTATTGCGGCGGCTATTTGCTTTGTACTGTTTTCTGTTGGTCTGGTAAGCCAATTGGAGCCAAAGCGAAATCTTACTTTGCACAAGCTCGAGTCATCGTCGATTCAGTATCAATGGAGCGCGCAATGGCCAGATTCGTCAAAATGGCAAGAGAAGCGGGAAGAGAAGAGCGCCGGTGATTCTTCTTCCGCATTATGGATGAAAATCACGCTTCCAAACGGCGCATGGAAGGACCCTGTTCTTGTTTTTTCGCCATCGGTTTCAGATGTCATCATGTACCGCAATGGAACGGAATGGCTTCGTCACACCGACATGACTCGCAGGGACCCCCGTTATTTGACGGAGTGGAGCATCTTCCCGCTGACAGAGATCGGCGCTAAAGAGGCGCTGCTTGTCCAACTTCCTTATCCAACCGTTTATCCGTATTCGCTGCAATTGTCAGAACGCGCAGACTTTGTCCGGTACATTTTTCTAAATGATCTGAAGCTTATGGTTCCGATGCTGTTATTGCTTTTTGGCGGATTGACCGCAGTCGGGTTTTACCTGACGAATCGTAAAGAACCGTTGTTTCTGATCTTTTCGTTGTTTGCTTTCAACCAAGCGGTCAGTTTTTTTGTGCGTATGCAGTCCAAGCACTTTTTATGGGAAGCTCCGCAAAGCTACTTTTATCTGGCGGTACTCAGTGCGGTTGGTTGGCCTGTCTTCTTGCTCATGTTTTTTGAGAGAATTGTCCATCATGCCTATCAGAAGGTGATCCGCAGAGCTTGGCAGTTTTATGTCGCCCTCTGCTTCATCGTTCTCCTTTTCATTGTATTGCTGCCGGATTCTTTTCCTTTCATCAACGACATGATGACCATTCCTGTGCAACTGCTGCTATTGACCATTAGCGGTACGCTGCTCTTGTCCATGCGCAGAGAGTGGAATCTTGAATATCTGTTTCTTCTTTTCGGACTGGCCGTCTATTTGCTGGATTTCGGGTTTGCGGTTGTATCGTCGAATGAAGATGGGGGAATCGCCGCAATGCTGGCGCTTGCCATCACTTTTTCGGCCATTCTTATTCGCAGATACTTCCTCATACAGCAACGAGTCCACCAATTGAATACACAGCTGGAGCAAAAAGTAGCCGAGCGCACGCAAGAACTGGAACAAACCCATGCCCAGCTTGTGGAATCGCTGCGGGTAAACGCCGACTTCTTGGCTGAGGTCTCTGCACTGGAAGAGAGAAATCGCATCGCGCAGGAAATTCATGACATTGTTGGACACACCTTGACGACCGCGATCATTCAGATGGAGGCGGGCAGTCGTTTTCTCACTGTTGATCCGGCTCAGGCTTCGCGGCGTATTGAAACATCCCAAGAGTTGGTTCGAAAAGGACTGGATGATATTCGAGGTTCAGTAAGAATGCTGAAGCAAGTAGATTGGTCCGATTCGTTTACCGATTCTTTGGAAAAATTAATGTCAGATACCGAGCTGCATGCGGAGGTGTCGATTGATCGACAAATAGAGATGTTGCCGGAGTTGAGTCCGTTACAAAAAAACGCGATCTATTATGCGCTGCAGGAAGGGCTCACAAACGGGCTCAGGCATGGGAAAAGCACGCGTTTTCAATTTTCATTGGGGTGCGAGGGGAAGGATCTGACGTTTCGACTTGAGAACAACGGGGTGCCTTTTCTGGCAAACGAGTACGGTATGGGTCTCGGTGGAATAAAAAACCGTCTTCAATCACTGAACGGGTCATTGCGGATGTACGCATCTGCCGAGGGGAGCGGAAGCGTGCTCGACATATCGTTCCCGCTTGATCATTGAAAAACGATGATAAAAGAGATGACACCTGTCACTCATCACATGACAAACCTCCATTTACAATCAGCAATGTAGCAGCTGATGAGGAGGTCATGTTGATGAGTGTTTTTTCTGTTTCAAGATGGTTTGGGTTATTGGGGATATTTGGTGGCCTCGCGTATCTGCCCGCACGTTTTTTTATCGTTCCTGCTTACGATGGCTCGATTAAAGGAATGGTCGGCTGGGGATTGGATTTGGCAGCGATCGTGCTATCCCTATTCTTGCTGATCGGCATGCTGCTCGTTCAGCTTCCTAAGCTCACACGGTGGGGTGGAGCGGGATTTAACATCGCATTCACAGGCAGCGTGCTCATGGCAGGACATCAATACGGCATGCTCCTTCTGGTTCCTGTGGTTTATCCCAGGATACCCGACATGTTTGCAGACGAGCCGCCGCTTTCATTTATGGTCATGACAATCGGGACTATCTTGCTCAAGATGATCGGCTTCATCATGTTCAGTGTCGCCACGCTGCGAGTGGATATGCTTCCTCGCATGGCAGTGTTTCTGCTGATCGCAGGTTCAATCGCGGATCTTTTGCCGCTGGGGGACTATCTGTCACGCATTTTGTTGGGCTGCGGTTTTATCTATATGGGAAGTGCGCTATGGATGAGAAGAACGCAAGAAAGGAACATGTTCCATGACTAAAACGAGTTTAGCTTTACTGATTACGATCACCGCTTGTTTTTTGTTACTGACGGGATGCACGGGTGGGATTGAAAGGGAAGAGAATGCGCAGCCAACTGCCAGCGAAGCAACGGAGTCGATTAGCAACGTGGTTGAGGCGGCAGTGTCTGTATCCGATAAAATTCCTGATAGTTTTCCAAAAGACATACCAATCCCAGACGATATAGAAATGCCGGCATCCATGACACATGACGACAGCATCACGATAACCTTTGATGCCCGCAAAAGCTTTGACGAGACGCTAAACATCTACAAAGAGTATTACAAGTCTGCCGGCTACCAAATGACAAGCGAAACGTTGATCGATGATTCCTATATGGGAACAGGTACGCTTGGCGACAATGAGCTGCAGGTGACAATTAGCATGACAACCGATGACAGCAATCTGGCATCCGTATCGCTGACGTATCAATCGAGCAACCAATGAGGGCGACTTGTTCGCGGGACTTGGCTTGACCTGGGGAGCAAATGACTAAGGGCAGACCTGAGTCAAACGTATAAACAGAAGAGGAGAAAACACAAATGCGAATTCAACATTTTACGAGATTTCTTTTATCATTCACACTTTTTGCAGCACTGGTACCATTGAATACGGTGGGAGCTGCGGCTGCAAATCACACTCCACAAATTGATGCAGGAAGAGATTACAGCATTGCGCAAGCAGTAGATGGTACGGTCTGGACATGGGGAAGTAATAGCAACGGACAACTCGGTGACGGGACGACAACAAACAAACTCAACCCGTCACAGGTAGCCAATCTTACGGGAGTCATCGATGTTTCCGCAGGAGAAAACCACACGTTAGCGGTGAAAGAGGATGGTACCGTATGGGCGTGGGGGTCCAACAGCCATGGACAATTGGGCGATGGTACCGTACTGGACCGCACCTCTCCCGCGAAAGTAAAAAATCTAGATCATGTTGTAGCAGTTGAAGCGGGCGGCAATCATTCTATGGCCATCAAAGATAATGGAACGCTCTGGGCATGGGGCAACAATAACTATTACCAGTTGGGAGACGCAACAGCGACGAAACGTGCTCTTCCCGTACAGGTTAAGGGGATCACGAACGCAAAATTAGTTGCCTTGGGATTGCGTAATACACTCCTTCTGAAAAACGACGGAACCGTTTGGTCGATTGGCTATAACGACGGTGGCCAAATTGGAGACGGAACCTATCTTAGCGCCAAACAATTTGTACAAGTAAAAGGATTAACCGACGTAGTAGACATCGCTATCGGGGAAAGTCATGCTGTGGCTGTGAAAAAGGACGGCACCGTTTGGGCTTGGGGAAGAAATGTGGAAGGCCAGGTAGGCGATGGCACAGCTCAATCCCGCAATCAGCCCATTCTCGTCGAAGGAATCACCAATGCCGTTGCAGTAGGGGCTGGTCAACATTCAAGCTATGCCGTTGGAGCAGATGGTACCCTCTGGAGTTGGGGTGACAACTATCTAGGCAAGCTTGGACTCGGTACAGATAAAATATCCCAGCAAAATTCACCGATGATTGCCGGAAAAATAAATGACGTGGTTGCCATTGATGCTGGATTATTGCATGCGGTTGCTCTGAAAAAGGATGGTACCGTGTGGGGCATGGGGAAAAACGTTGACGGTCAACTGGGGAATGGTGGCGGCAAGGAGGCATATCATCCCATTCCAGTGAGTGAACTTGCGAATGGTAACGGGCAAGCACAAAAGACGCCGCCGTCACCTACAACACCTACAACACCTACAACACCTACAACGCCTGCTATACCAACGACACCAGCAAACGGTTTGGTTGTTACAGGAACAGTTGCCAAGGTACTTGTATCCAAAGCGAAACCCTATGCATACGTGACAGTTATGAATGTGTCTAATTCCCAAGTTCATTCAAACTTCGGATCAATAATGACCAATGAGAGAGGAGAAGCCGTCTTTACTGGCCTACCCGCAGGTAAATATTATGCAATCGAATCAGCAAATGGAGTCATCACAAACGAATCGCCTATCGTGGAAGTTACAAACGAAAAAACAGCAAACCTAATTGACGAAAGCAAATTAAAATTTAGAACAGTTGTCAGACCCTATCTGAATGAAAAAGACCAGGTACACAATTCTATCACTTCCTTTTATGTAGACTCCAAAACGAAAGAAGCTATACTAAAAGCAGGGACTAAGTCGTTCACACTTCGTCTGGTTGAGCAAAATCCGGACAACGTCAGTTATATTCTTAATCACGAATTAAAACATACCATGAAAACAGTGACCGTGGTTGCTTCCTCAGCGAACGGGGAAAAGCACACCGTGATAAAGCAGATTGATCACGATTTAATTGATGACAAGTCTGTTGTTGCCACAAAAAATGGCAGCTATCTGACCATGAAAGGTAAGTTGAAATCTTCCACGAAGAAGGACCGCCTCTCATTCTATTTTCTTCAGGGAGGTGCTGTAACCAAGATTGATCCTGGTTTTACACCTTCAAGCAAAGTCGATTTTGAATTTGCCTTTGCAACCGGTTATCACCCCTCAGAGATTTTATTAATCGCTGTGCAAGACGATGGAAGCTTTGAAGTCATCCACCCAATTCCATAAATGGATACAATGAAAAATACAATAGCGACCTTTCTCCGGAATGTAATCGGGGAACGGTCGCTTTTTTTGGATATTTTTCACGATGTTTGCACAACCTGTTCCGGTAAAAAAGGCTACGCCAAAAGCTTGGCGCAGCCAGTTTCTTTATAAACGCAGAAGCGACATATCGAATGCGGGAACGAGTCCTTCATTCGCCGCGCGACCGAGCAGCGCTTCGATCGCTGCATAGCCGTCCTCGCCCAAATTGGCGGTAAACTCATTCACATACAGCCCAATGTGCGCCTTGGCTACCTCTGGGTCCATCTCTTGCGCATGGGCCATCACATAGTCTTTCGAAGCCTCAGGATGTGCCCATGCGTACTCGACAGATTGACGAATCCAGCCAGAAATCGCCTCCAGATCGAGTGAGCGTCGCGCGATGATCGCCCCGAGCGGAATTGCTAGTCCGGTATCCGCTTCCCACCAGTTCCCCAGGTCCGTCAGCAGGGTAAGACCATAGGTCGGATAGGTAAAGCGTGCTTCGTGTATCACTAGCCCAGCGTCTATCTTGCCATCGCGGACAGCTGGCATGATCTCATGGAATGGCATGATCACGATCTCGCCGACACCGCCGGGTACGTTTTGCGCCGCCCAGAGACGGAACAAGAGATAAGCTGTGGAACGATCGCTTGGAACGGCTACACGTTTTCCAGCCAAGGAAGAGGGATCGGTACTTTCTTTGGATAACACCAATGGACCGCACCCTCTGCCCAAAGCCCCGCCGCATGGAAGCAATGCGTATTCAGACAAGACCCATGGCAATGCGGCATAAGAGATCTTGAGTACTTCCGGTCCTTCGCCGCGAGCTGCCAAACCATTGGTAATATCGATGTCCGCATACATCACATCAAGCTGTGGTGCACCAGGTACAAGCCCATGCGCCCAGGCATGGAAAACAAACGTATCATTGGGACAAGGAGAATAAGCAATTTTCATCGTAACACCTCCGCTAATACTGTGCTTGCTGCTTCTAATGCTTTCAGAGCATCCGGTATCCGCCATGCAGACCGGTCGCGGGGACCAACCGCATTGGAGATAGCGCGGATTTCCAAGACAGGAACCCCGTGTTGGCTGGCGGCGGTGGCCACGCCGAATCCCTCCATCGCTTCTGCGGTTGCGCCGGGCACGCGCTTGGTCAATTCATCTGCGGTAGCGGCAGTGCCCGTTACGGTTGATAACGTGAGAATAGGCCCCATGATGACGGTCAACCCTGCAGCTTGCAGTGCTTCCGTCACTTGTGTCGCCAGATCCTTATCTATGGCAACGCGGGCAGAACCAAAGCCCAGCTCGTCCAAGCTCAAAAAGCCTTCCGGGCTCTGCGCCCCCAAATCTGCAGCGATAATTTCACTTGCGACTGCCAGCGTGCCGATGTCGGCTTTGCCAACAAAGCCTCCCGCAATCCCGGCATTCACAACCAGATCGTAGCTGTCTGTTGCTAGAACCGTTGCGGTGCTCGCCGCCATTGTGACTGGACCAACGCCTCCCACACGTACATCGAACCTGCTGTCGTCGCGTAAACCACGCAAGACCGCGTCTCTTTCAGCAGTGACCGAGGTCATGACAAGTATGCGCTTTTCCTGTGTCGATCGCATATCGGCAGGTTTGTCCACGTTCTTCGTCTCTTTCATGACTGACAAACTCCTTTACAAAGAAATCACGAGTTCATTCGATTCGATCCGAAGCATTCCATCTTCAAAGGTATCGCTATCTTTCTTCGATGTAAAGAGGGGGAGGGGCCATGGAGTACTGGGAGGATTTTCGGAAATGACTAGCAAGGAGAAAGAGCATAGGTATTCAATTTTAAATTACTTTAATTTAGTTAATAAAAACTTTATAATAAATAATATTTACCTAGGTAACCATCCGAAAACCTGTAAAAACGCTATGTCACTGCTGATAGTTCTTTTATTTGTGGAAGTTATAAAATACATATATTGGCTATCTATCCTTATAATAACTTGTAAAAATTATCTTGGAGGTTTACTATCTTTCTTTATCAGAGCAAAAAGCAGTGCTAAGGAAGTTATTGCCCGACTATGTCAATAGGCTTTTATGAGTAAAACATTCGCGACACTATGTACAATCAACAAAGGAGTGCAAAGAAATGAAGAAGTGGATGGGAGGGAGAGTCAGCAGATCGGTGACAACGAAGTTAGTCGTCCTACTCGTGCTAATTTCGTTGATACCGCTCATCATTACGTCTCTGACTCTAACCAATTATTCAACAGATGCTACAACGGTAGAAGCGCAAGAAAAGCAAATTAGTCTTGCCCAAACAAATGCGGCAAATATCAACCATTTTATTCAGCATAAAATTGACACGGTTCAGGAAATCCTGAAACTGCACCCGGAATTTAAAGAGGGTAATACGAAGTACATATTATCTGTACTGAAACAAATTGGCGAAGTAGACAACGAGATCGAATACTTTGCCTATGTCGATAAAAACGCACTGAGCACCAACTGGGAAGGAATAACCTCGAATGTGGCAGACAGGGAATACTTTATCAAGGCGAAGGAAACCAGGAAGCCGGTCATTAGTGATTTGCTTGTGAATAAAAAAACAGGCGGATTCATTATCGTCTTGGCAGTTCCAATCTTGGATGGCGACACATTTTTGGGAACGGTTAACTGTACGTTGAATCCGACTTCATTCGCCAGATATTCCAGTGATATCAAAACGGGTGCCACAGGATTATCCTACATTTGGTCGGATAAAGGGACTTTTATCACTCACCCTAAAAAGACTCATGTTGGGAAAACCATGAATGACATTTTTACGCCTGATCAAGTACAAGTCTTCAAAGACACTGTATTTTCCAATGATAGCGGAACGATGGAATTTATTAATTCCGAGGGGATTCCGAAAATGTCAGCCTATAGCACGATTCCTACCACAGGTTGGAAGGTCATGGTAACTATGGACTCCAGCGAAGTCTATCAAAAAGTGGATGAATACGTGAACATTTCTATCTATATCGTTATCGTGGCGAGTATGCTCGTTGCCCTGATTTCGTGGCTCATCGGCCGACGTGTTGCCAAACCGCTCCGGGTATTGTCAGATGGATTGCAGCAAGTAGCCACTGGTGATCTCACCGTACGTGTTCATTTAAAATCCCGCGATGAAATCGGCCGAATTTTCACCAATATGAACGTCATGCTCGATTCCATGAGTGCGATGATCGATCAAGTGAACCAATCTTCTCAGCTCGTCGCTTCCTCAGCGCAGCAATTGACGGCCATCTCGGCGACCAATGTAGAAACATCCAGAAATGTCAGCAAAGCCATCCAAAGCGTAGTAACCGGTGCGGAGACGCAAAACCAAGCTGCCCAACAAAACACGGCCGCTATGGAGGAAATGACAGCGGGCATTATGCGAATTGCCGAATCAGCTGCCATTGTTGCAGATACGACAACAAGCACGACTGTCGAGGTGCAGCAAGGGAACGAGGCTGTAAAAGATGCGGTCAGACAGATGAATGCAATTCAAACGTCTGTGCAGCATACTTCATCGGAGATTATGGTCCTGGGTCAATTATCGTCGAGGATCGGAGAAATCGTGACGGTGATCAGCGATATTGCCAGCCAAACGCAAATGCTGTCCCTGAACGCGTCTATTGAAGCAGCGCGGGCCGGAGAACACGGAAAAGGCTTTGCGGTAGTTGCAAACGAGGTCAAGAAGCTTGCGGAGCAATCGAATCAATCCGCAGCAAATATTGCGCAGCTGATCAGTGAGGTTCAAGGAACGACGAACAAAGCCATACATGCCATGAACGAAGGAACGGATGTTGTCGAGCAGGGCACGCAGATCATGAATCACGTGGGTGAAGTGTTCGAGACCATTCATTCTTCTGTCCAGCATATTGCTGATCAGATTCGAGATATTTCCGCCGCCTCCGAGCAAATCTCTGCGGGAACACAGGAGGTGACGTCCTCCATGGCTGACATGGCGGGAATCACCAATCACTCTTTGTCCCAGGCACAATCCATTGAAGCTTCCGCGCAGGAACAGCTTGCTTCGATGGAACAACTATCATCATCCAGCGAATCGCTGAGTACAATGGCAAAAGAGCTGCAAGAAACGCTTTCCAAATTTATTACGAAATAACCCAAGCAACTAGAAAGAACCGCTACCTGCTGTGAAAAGCTGTGTGGCGGTTCTTCATTTTGTTTTGGCCAAGCCAAGTGCGAGATGGTCCCATAAAATATCTTCTACAATCTCGGATTGATCATCCTTGCAGGTCACGATCAGGATAACCTCGCCTATTTTTCCTTTGGATTTCTGGCGCCGCAGCTTGCGGTTTTTCGTCCGATATTGAATCCAATTGATCAGCACACCCGTACAAAAGCCGATGGCTGCCCCAATTAACCCACAAATGATTGGTCCCCACTTCCATACAAATCCTTTGCTAGCCCCGATGGTGCTGAACATGAAAGCCAAAATCATGGCTTTGTCAAACATGGCCATACCGTCCGCCCTGTGCAAGCTGTCCATCAGCCGCGGCTCTTCTTTGCGCAGATCCAGCGGCACCGCATAAATGTCGGTGATCCCTTTGGTCTCCAGCTCGGAAATGGCCAATTCCAGGAAAGAAGAGTATTCAAACGTAGCGAAAATCTGCATTAGTCTACCCTGCCTCCTGTTGAGATCACCTTGCCCGTTGGTTGGTAGTTTTGCACCAGAAAGTTTCGGAGATCATCTTCAAATAATTTGTTGTTCTCGACTGTATTGATATAGGCATCATAGATTGTGAAGAAATAAAAAGATGGAATATACAAGAGCCACTGGGCATTGACGGCAGATGTGGATGCACGCAAATCCCCAATGATTAAATAATGGAGAGCCAATAGAAGTTTGGAGTTGCCGATAAGAATGACGGTATTCACAAGAACAAATACGGCCAAGACGATCCGGTGAAGATACAATTGGCCGACACTTGGTATGGCCATGGACCAGACCGTTGCGATCCAGGGCGTGCGTTTGTCGAGATAATTGATTTCAAATGCGCCAATGTCGTACTTACTGTAAGGTGCATTCTCCCTCTTTGCGAGGATATATATTTTGTTCAAATCGACCGTTGTCCGGTAACTATCCCATATCGCAAACAGGTAAACAGGGATATACAGGAACATGTAAGCGGGGTCCAACACATCCCTCGCTGCTTGAAAATCCCCATTAAAGGAGTGGATCATCGCCAAGTTAAGCTTGATTTTTTGATTGATAAACATTTCCCAGATGATCAAGGCATAACCGCGCAGATATTTGTTCAGCAGCAGGTGGCCAAAGCCGGGAAAAGCCATTGACCATCCGGCTATCACATAAGGATTTCTCAAATGGATCTGTGTGGTGCCTATCATACTTACATGTGCTTTATATCGTCGATTTCGTTCCCGATTTCGGAAATTGTTCATTACATTCCTCCTTTCGTACACTGGTTCGCTTGGGTTATTTTTCCCCGATCAGTCGATACTTATCATCGTAAAAAAACGGGGTAAAAATCTCCTCGCAAACACAGAAGGTATCGATGGAACAACTGTCTACTTCCAGTGAGTCGCTCAGTATCATGCGATCATTACATAAACGAAATCGGGCAGTAAAAAAACCGTCAAACGCTTGTCGCTAGCGTAATGACGGTTCTTTCCATTTTCCTTTATGATTTTTGTTTGTTATAACCGCGATCGCCATAAGGCTGCAGCTTCTCCAACCATTTCTCTTCCAATTTCTCTAACTCATAAGCGGCGTCAAAGTAGCCAGTCTCTTTCTTTTCCAGCACTTCCAATACCTCGAAGCGGAACGCCTCTTCCCCATACTCATTCCATTCTGTCTGCAGCTCTCGATTATAATGTCCGCCCATCTTGAGTTGGAACTCTTTTCCGTTGAGCGTCTTTAAGTTCGGGGTGCTCGCGACAAACATCTTTTGATTCCTTGTATTTACAATCCGATAGACCCCGGCATCGGTCTTGTGGGTCTCTTTATATTGCTGCTTCAACTCAGCTTTGCGATTCATAAGAATCTCTCCCTCCTGTCTATTCTTTGCGCCAATACATGCTGCCGTCCGCCTTTCGATCCAGGAACCCATACTCGATGAGATAGCGGCGGATGGTGACATGATCTTCATATACAGCCTTCAAAATCTCATTCACGTCTTTCTCGGTGTAAGTGGCGTCACGATCAAACCGTTTCGCGATTTCACGCAGCACGACGAGCTTCTGTTTTTGTTTCAAAGGAAACGTCGCCAGAGGACCGTCAGTACCTTCGGGGAAATATTTTTTCAACAGCTTTTCGTTTTCGTCCAGTGTCACATTGTAGCGCTCATCCACCATGCGGGCTGTCTTGTGCAGCTCGACAAACGCAGGGGCATGCTTGTCTTTTTCTCGGAGCAGCTCCATCATTGCGAGAAACACTTTGGATTGCCGTTCTTTTTCTTTTAACACAAAACGATGATTGCGGATGGTAGACGCGCTGCCGATTCCCAGCTCCTGCTGGACATCCTTATCGCTCTTGCCTTGGTAGAAGAGACGTAGAAGGCTGTTTTGATGCTCGGTCAAGCCTGTTAATTTTTTGTCCAATTGAATCAAGTACTCAAAAACCGATTGATGGGCATTCTCAATATGACGTCTCATGTATCGTTGCGCATCGTAGAGCACGTCATCATCCGGATAAATGAGGCCCTTTTCAGTCTGCTTGCCGCAGAGGAGGCAGAGAAAATGCTCGGATTCCTCGATATATCCTCTCTTCATTTCCTCCAGAGATGCATTCCAGAAACGTTCGGAGATATCCATTTTATAAACACACCTTTTATTTGTTTGTTTTTACATAAACATTATCTGATAACGTCTATAATAAGTCAAGAATAAAAGGACCTCCATAAATTGGGGTCCTTTGTCTTTGTGTCTATTTTTTCTGTGAACCGGCGAATGCGGTTATTCCGCCAAGCAAAATAAACAAAGCGTCATCACTGATTAGTGCTAATGCGGTGAAGATCGTGTTATCTTCAATCCGTTTCTTTTTGCTTTTTCCTCCGTGCATAAAATTCTGCCGCTTTCTGACGATTCCCGCACGTTTCCATGCTGCACCAGCGTCGTTTTCCTGCTTTCGAAGTATCAAGAAAATGGAGGATGCAATCATCGTGCTCACATTTACGAATCCGATCGACTTGTACATGCTCCAGTGTATACAGGATGGAGTGCAGGATATGGTAACGCACATGGTCGAATAAAGTGGCTCCCTGATGGATCAGTTCCACTTTTTCTGCAGAGGGGACAATGGAGACGATCACCTGAAGCTGTTCAGCTGTCTTTTGTAATTGTTCGATGGCGTAGGAAGAGAGCTTTCCTTGTTGTTCGATCTCGACCATGGCCATCTCGCACAGGCTTCGCAACGATTGCAATTCTTTCATCAACGATTGCATGGTCTCCGCATTTTCTAGGGCTTTGCTGTCAGAGTCCCGCAAAAGTTGGTTTTCTACCAGCCATTCGTACGTTTTATTTTGATCAAGCAGGAGATCTACCCGTCTTTTGTTGATGGTATTTAATAAGTTGATCCAGGCGGCTCCGCCCAATGTGTAACGCGACTTGTCCATGGTTTCACCTCACTTCATATTATAACCCCTAAAAATGTATTTACAAGTTAGAGTTCAAGATGTATGATTTAACCATTAAAAATAAATTATAAGGGTTACAAATGAGGTGGCATGATGGGACTCAATGGTGAGCTCGCATTGCAACAAAAGTTTGACACAAAAGGGATCCGCGTTGGAGAGAAAATAACGGATCTGCTGCGCCGCTATTTGGAATCACTCGACTTTTTCTTCATCGCTACGGCAGACAAGGACGGTAACTGTGATTGCAGCTACAGGGGAGGTTACCCTGCGGCAAAAGTGCTTGATGAAACAACGCTGGTCTTTCCGGACTATCCCGGCAACGGCGCGTTTCAAAGCCTGGGCAATATTTTGGAGAATCCGCATATTGGCATGCTGTTCATCGATTTTACCCATCAACAGCGCCTGCGCATGAACGGCAAAGCTGAGGTGCTTGATGATCCGCAGCTGTGTGCTCTTTTCCCCGGCGCCATCCAGGTCGTCAAAGTCGAGGTTGAGCAGGTGTATCGCAATTGCTCAGCGCGCATCCCAAAGCTGGCGAGAATCTGACAACTTAAAAAATGAAAAAGGTGGAGAAGGAAATGGCATTGACTGCAGGAGTGAATCATGTAGGATTGAGCGTTACCGACTTGGATGCATCGAAAGACTTTTTTGCGGACATTCTCGAATTTGACGTACTGAGGTATGATGCAGGAGAACGTGCTTATATCACGGATGGAACTACGATGATTACGCTGTGGCAGACGGCAGAGCGGGAAGCTGATGTGAAAACAGCAGGCATGCACCATCTCGCTTTTCAGGTTGAATCGGTAGCAATCTTAAGAAAGATCGAGGAGCGCATGAAGCAAAAAAATGTGCGACTGCAATTCGACGGGATCGGAGTGCGCGGCCAAGAAGGGGGCAACATCGCGCTGTTCTGCTATGAGCCAAGCGGGATTCGGATCGAGCTTGCTACCTCTGAAAAGGATCTGGCCAGAGAGATCCCGATCATTGGCGGTTGCGGTGTGGTGGATTAAAAAGGTTAGCTCCGTACACGATATACTTATAATAGTAAAAAGTTACGGGATTGTCCGATTTTTGGGCAATCCCGTTTTTACTTTCATGCCACCGCTTATCGCCAATACTTCACCGGTTCTTCTGTATTCTTCACTGCATCCGGATCTGCTTGTTGCTCATACCCGGTTTGCTTTTTGTGCTTCTCTGGCTCCATAGAACGGTACCCTTCCAGATCGTTTTTCTGGTATACCGCTTCGATATCGGTATCGCCTTTGCGTGCATCCATGTGATATCCCCCCTTTTTCTGCAAGCTTCTGGTAGTATCTCACCTGAAAAAGCGGGTATACACGTATGTGGTGGCCATGAAAGGGGCTGCGGTGGGGAAAGCGAAATCGCCGCGTGAGGAAGGGGAGAACGGGACGGGCGGAGTCTTTGTCACACCTGCTAAGGTGGAGCTTACAAAAACGGGACACGGTTGTAGCGCAACCTCTACGTATGAATACGCTTCCTCGAAATTTTTGCGCGACGTCCCGTTTTTGAAAGCGGAACCGGACAGTAAACACTCCTTCGCGGGTGTGGCAAGAACGCAGCCCCTCCCGTTCTTCCCTTCCCCCACCACAATGAATGCACAAACTCACACCCCTCATTGACCACTCAACTTCCAATCAGCTATCATATTTATGAAGAAACGTAAGAAAGGAGAGTGCGCCCATATGAAGAAAAGATCACTTCGTTCTTTGCCAAAAGGCGTGGGCTACTCGACCGCTGTTTTCTTCGATGCTGCTAATCACGGGATCAGTCTGTCCAAATATGGAGAGGAAAGCGACTCGTCTACCGTAGATTAGCCGTGTTATGGCAAGTGCTAACATAACACCACGGGTCGCTGCCTGTGGTGTTGAATGATGGATAGACAAGACACCACAGGAAGCTGCTGTGGTGTCTTTTTGTTTCTCAAAAAAGGAGGGGATAACGATGATGTTACAGGGAATAAAAGTAGATTTGCGGTTTCTTGAACCGGATGATGCAGAGGCATTACTGGAGCTGCATCGCAACAACCGCGAGTTTTTTCGCCAATTCATTACGACTCGTGAAGAATCGTTCTGTACCATGGAGCAGCAGGTAAAACAGATCGAGAAAAGCAAGGAAAACCGGGAACAAGATCAACATTACGTGTTCGGCATTTTCGCCAAGGAATCGAAGCGGCTCATTGGTCAGATCGCCTTGACCGAAGTGCTGCGCGGACCGTTGCAGAGCTGCTTTATCGGCTACTTTCTCGATCAGGAGTGGAATGGAAAAGGGTGTATGTCAGAAGCGGTTCAGCTGGTGGTCGAGTATGCGTTTCAGGTGCTTAAGCTGCATCGCATTGAGGCCGGTGTGATGCCTCATAATATCGGATCCATCCGTGTTCTCGAAAAAGCGGGATTCCAAAAAGAAGGCATTGCCCGCAAAAACGTGCATATCAACGGCAGGTGGGAGGATCATCAGGTGCTGGCAATTATCAACGAGCACGATTGATCGGTTTTCCGTTTCCTATATAATTGAAAAAAGAAAAAGACATACACGAGAGGAAACATTGAGCATGGAAATCCGCAAGCCCACTACAGAAGAGCTGGAAACGATACGGAAGCTGTCACCGCAAGCGATGAACGAAGGAACGCTGGGAAAGGTCTTTCCTACGGATGAAAAGATCAAGCAAATGGTTGAGCCCTTGCTGGGAAAGGGAGGGTACTATTTGGCTGCTATTGACGCTCATGGAAATGTAGCGGGATGGATCTTGATTGGCCCAAGCAAAGATTCTTTTACTGATTCCATGCTCGGGTATATTTATGAGCTGTACGTTTGTGCTGAATATAGGGGAAGGGGTATTTCCAAAAAGTTGATGCAAAGCGGCATTGAGCAGCTGAAGGAAGCGGGATACGGCGAAATCCGCTTGAATGTCTTTGTTGAAAACCATGCCATCCATCTGTATCGCCAATTGGGCTTTACTGAACGAAATATGACGATGAGCTTAAAAAGCTAACGAAACGAGTGGAGGTTACGAAACATGACAGAGATTGAAAAGGTTCATGAACGAGCGGGAAAGCTGGTCGAGCATGTGGCGACCATAGAAGAAGGGCTACAACAGATCACCAAGGATGCCTTACAAATCACCGAGCACTACGAAGAGGAAGAGGTACAAGCGGTCGTGCGACAGATTAGGGCAAACTACACGCAATTCGAAGCATGGCTCACGAGATTGCTGGAAGACGAACAGATGCCAGCGGAGATTATCGCGTTGAATTTCGGCCTGTTTGAAGAAGGGGATGGCATCCGCTTATACATATCCGGCTCCCAAGCATTTGATGAGGAAGACTTCGACTGGGCAGCCAACAACGACTATTTTCCGGATGGCCGTTACGCTGATATTGACGCGTACCACTCCTTCCAGGACATTCTCGAAAGCGATTTTGCATTAGGATTGTACTTGTCGCTCGCGACTTCCGTCTTGTACGTGCTGACGTATGCCCGCCAACATCAGGAGCAGCTGATTGCGGGGAAAGAGACGCTTCATTTGACGACTGGGTTTGATGATGGGGGCTTGCTTTATATTGGCAAGGTGGACAAAGAAGGGGTACAAATCCCGCATACAAGCAAATAAATATCCCGATGTTTATCATCAATCTGTTATCCAAATGATATGTAGCGATTGCATCCGCTGCCCCGTATATACTCATAGCCTCGCGAGATTGGAAATGATTGGGGTATACTCGAAAAGGAGTGAATTCTTTTGGCGGATGCAACGCAATGGGGGAGAAAGGAACTAGCGCTCCTGGGCGGCTCGCTGCTTGCAGGGCTCTTGTTTGACTATTTGTTTTACGGAAAGCAACTGGGGGTCTCGTACCCGCTTTTTGTGCTGGCGCTGTATGGGCTTTTTTTCTGGCAGCTTCGTCAGAGTGGTAAGCTGCAGCTAACCTTCGAATGGCTGCTGACCGTACCGATTGTTTTGCTCTCTTTGACATTTTTCTTGTACTCGAACGATCTGTTCCATTTCCTGAACTTTTTGCTGGTTCCGTTTTTGTTCGTTGTGCAAAGTTGCCTCATCACAAAGCGTAATAAACGGGACTGGTACAAAATCGGTTTCGTGGCTGATGTGTTTGAGCTGGTGTTTTACTACACGATCAAACATATGCGTCTGCCGTTTTCGATTCTGACAAATTGGATAAAGAAGAATACGGATAAGCAGAAATATGGGGCTGCGATGAAGGTTTTGATCGGGCTGGGCATTTCCCTGCCGCTTCTGCTGATCGTGCTTTCGTTGTTATCTGAAGCCGACAGTGTATTCGGTCACTTCTTAAGTGAAATCCCGCGTATGCTGTTTGATCTGGAGGTCATGGAGGTCTCATTTCGAGGGTTCTTGATTGCGTTTGTTTCTGTGGGAACATTTGCATATCTATGGTCGTTGCAGGCTCCGCGTGAAGAGTCCGTGGAGATTCCGAATCCGGTGCCGCAGGAGGAAAAGCTGCGGTGGGACGGGATTATTCTCGTTACGATTTTAGTGGTGATCAATCTTGTGTATATGGCCTTTACGATCATTCAAATCTCGTATTTGTTCAGCGGGGCGCAGACGATATTGCCGGATGGCATGACCTATGCGGAATATGCGCGAAAAGGTTTCAATGAGCTGGTAGTGGTGACGATTATCAATTTCCTGATCTTGCTCACGTTTATGCATCTGACATCGAAGGAGCAGCCGCGCGTATACCGGATGGTGCAGATTTTGCTGAGTCTCTTGACCGTTTGCACGGGGTTCATGCTGTTTTCCGCCTATTTCCGCCTTTCCTTGTACGAGGAAGCCTATGGGTACACGGTGTCTCGATTATTGGCGCATGCATTTATGCTGTTTCTGTTCGTGCTGTTTGGCATTGCGCTGGTGAAAATTTGGCGCGATGGCATCTCGCTCATCAAGTATTACGCGATAACCGGTATTGCTGCCTATCTATTATTGAACTATATCAATATCGATGTCATGATTGCGAAAAATAATATCAGCCGCTATCAGGAGTCGGGAAGAATCGATGCGGATTATTTGACTCGCCTGTCCTATGACGCGGTCCCTTATCTGGTACCGCTGCTAGAAGATCAAGGGGTGGCGGAGAGCATCAAGTATGGCTTGGATGAGATGCGTGAAGAGATAGAAGATGACGAGTCGTGGCAGTCCTTTAACTTGTCCGAGTACAGAGCAAAGAAGCTACTTGATGCCAATGACTAGACGTTCCCCGTTCCAATTTTATGATAAGATAGAATGATTCAATGTATCTGCAAACATGCAGGAAGAGGAGACGATCTACTGATGGCACATTTCGCGGCAATCTTGTACATGCAAGACGAAACCAAGAATCAAGCGGTTCGCCCTGATCATTTAGCTTATCTTGATGAGCTCAACTCGCAAGGCAAAATTTTCGCCAAAGGACCATTTGTAGACGGTGCGGGAGGCATGGTGATCTACATAGCGGATTCCTTGGAAGAGGCGAAGGAATTGGCGGAAAAAGATCCTTATGTCATCCAAGGTGTGCGCAGACTCGAGCTGCATGAGTGGAAGATTTAATTCGAATCATTACCCGGGAAAGAGCGTGGACGAGTGCCACGCTCTTTTTTCATCCTTCATGTCACATGTTCGGTTCCAAAAACGCGGCTCCAATGATCCCTGCATCATCCTCCAACTGGGCCGCCCGCAGATCAATCTTACCCCGCAATTGCGGATAGAGCCGTTCATTCACCGCTTTTTGCAGCTGCTCCCAAAACAGATGTCTGGATTTCATCACGCCACCTCCCAGGATGATCGTATCCGGATCAAGGATGTGCACGAGATTGGCGATGCCGGTTGCAAGATGGGCGACGAATTGCTCGAGGGCTTCTTTCGCTTGCACGTTTCCTTCCTGTTCGAGCTCAAACAAGTTTTTGCCTTGATCAATCTGCTGCGCTTGATGGGTCAACGCGGTACCGCTGGCCAGTGTTTCCCAGGAGCCTTGGTTTAACATGGGGTGCGCAGGGCCATCAGGCCGGATGATCATGTTGCCTACCTCTCCCGCACAAAAATGCGCTCCTTGAATGATGTTGCCATTATAAACAAATCCGCCGCCGATCCCTGTGCTGATGGTCACGTAAAAGACGCTTCGCTTGCCTTTGCCTGCCCCGAACAAGGCTTCACCCAGTGCGGCCGCATTGGCGTCGTTGTCCAGTGTGACCGGAATATCAAAAGTCGCGGACAGCCGCCCTTTCAGATCGATCCGATCCCAGCCCGGCAGATTCGGCGGACTTAAAATCAGCCCCGCCCTCGCATCCAATGGACCTGGGCATGCCAGTCCGATATGGGTGACCGGATATTCCTGGACGATTGAATGTATCATTTGCTGAAGATTTTGAATCACAAAGTCGGGGCCTTTTGCGGCGAACGTCTTCATGGCTACTCTCTTGAAGATCTGCCCCGACTGATTGACGACGGCGGCACGCAGATTGGTCCCCCCGATATCAACCCCGATGCGATAGCTTTCAACTGCATCAGGTTTCTTGCCGGGACTGGTAAGGAACAGCTCCAGCTCACCTTCGACGACAATCTCTTCACAACCATGTGGAATCAACACGCTTTTCCCGGCGGATAGCTCATAAGAATGTTCGCGATGATGCAGCTTGCCGTTTCCCGCCACGACCGTCATGAGTGCATAAGGGGAAGGGGTGTCGAATCGCACATCACCACACACCTCCCAGCGTGACAGCTGGAATAACCGATTGCTTGTCAAAATCTCCTGAGTAGCGGATTGGTGGCGGATGGTTCGCCGTTGATAGGACACCTCCTGATGGGGCACATTGGTCACATTGATGCATTTCTCCAGATGCAGCTCCCGCAGATTTCCTTGGCCGTCCCGCCGATCGTAATCATACAGGCGATAAGTTGTGTCGGAGCTTTGCTGCACCTCCAGCAAGATCGTACCTTTGCCAATCGCATGCACGGTGCCGCTGGGGACAAACAAGAAATCCCCCTTTTGTATCTTTCTTTGCTGCAGGAAAGATGCCCAGTCACCAGCTGCGATCAATTGCTCCATTTCGTCGGGGGCAGCGGCGGTATGGCCAAAAATAAGACGTGCATCGGGAGCGCAATCAAGGATGTACCAGCATTCGGTCTTTCCATAAGGCTGCCCTTCCAATTGCTGCGCTTGTTCATCATTGGGATGCACCTGGATGGATAAATCATCACGGGCGTCGATGATTTTGATCAAGAGCGGAAATTCAGGCTCTTTGGGATTGTCAAAAAGTTCTGGCTGTTCCCGCCATAATTGGCTGAGCGTCATCCCCTTGTAGTAACCGTTTTCCACCAGATTGTCGCCATCGGGCAGGGCAGATACAGCCCAGGCTTCCCCCACGTTAGGCTGCGAAAAAGAATAGCCATACTGACGCAGCGCCTCTCCGCCCCAGAGCCTTTCTTTACATACAGGTGTTAAAAAAATGGGATACACGGACATAGCGGATCTCCTCCATATATTCAAGTTCACAAATAAGTATATAATTTTTGAATTAAAAGTATAGACATTTAAATTTAAATGTATATGATATATAAGTGTAAGCGCTTCATTCGATAGGGAGTATTGGAACCAGTAATTCAAGCGAGGGGGAGGAGTTACCATGAAAAAGATCTTATTGGCTTGCAGCTCAGGAATGTCGACTAGTCTGTTGGTGGAAAAAATGAAGGTACACGCCCGCAGCATTGGAGACGAAGCGGAAATCTGGGCGGTGGGCCAAGAGCAAGCGAAGCAGGAGATGGCGAAGGCGGACGTCGTGTTGATCGGCCCGCAAATGAGCTTTTTGAAAGGTGACTTGCAAAAGGAAGCAGCAAAATACGGGATCTCCGTAGAGGTCATCAATATGGTCGCGTATGGGATGGCAGATGGGAAAGCCGCCTATGAACAAGCGGTCGCGTTAATGGGAGGTAAACAATGAGTCAAGTTCTCACGGAGGAGCAGCTTTCTTTTCAGCTGATTTTGCACAGCGGCAATGCGAGAAGCAAAATCATGCATGCTTTGGAAGCGTTTAAACAAGGTCAAATAGGTGATTATGAAGCGTTGTTTGCTGGAGCGGAAGAAGATCTGCGGCAGGCTCATGAGTTTCATTTTCAGATGATTCAAAACGAGGCACAGGGCAACGAAAACAAACTTTCACTGCTGTTGATCCATGCGGAAGACCATCTCATGTCAACGTTGACCATGAAGGATGTCGTCAAAGGTTTGCTTGAGATTGTTCAGCTGAAATGCGTGTAGGAAAACAAGAGAGGGATGATTGCAATGAAGCAGTCTGCTTTTGATCGATTCAGTGAGATATTGCTCCCGATTGCCGGGAAATTGAATAACAATCGATATTTGTCCGTTTTGCGCGATGCGTTCATGCTGAGTTTTCCCTTGACGATCTTTGGCTCGATTGTGGTCGTTCTGACCAATCTGCCGTTTTTGGATCAATTGCTGACCGAG
>DASQNU010000099.1:0-8835 GCA_035644815.1 Bathyarchaeia archaeon
GCAATCCCTGCCTCAAGCGGGATCCCCGCATCCTCCAGGATAGAAGCATTGACCGCTACGATATAAACACATGTGACAAATCCAATAAAACCAGCCAAAAGCTCGCGTTGAATGGTTGTATTGTTGGCACGTAATGAGAAACGACGTTCCAACCATGTACGCACGTTACTTTCCCTTCTTTCTATGATGTACACGCATATTTAACCCGGGAATTATGCTATCATAGCTAAAACGATATGAAAAATATTAAGTTAATCTGACTTTCATACTTTTTTCATATGGAAGTTTTTTCTCAAAAGGAGCGGCTATGGATATTCGTCAATTGCGTTACTTTATTGCGATCGCGGAGGAAGGGCAGATAACGGCTGCCGCCAAGCGCTTGCAGATGGCCCAACCGCCGCTGAGCCAGCAGCTAAAGCAGATGGAAGATGAGCTTGGTGTCGCCTTGGTTGAACGGATCGGCAAGCGAATCGTGCTGACGGGGGCCGGTGCTACGTTATACAAGCAAGCGCTCAACATTACCCATCAGCTGGAAGAAGCGCTGACAGAGGTAAAAGAGACAGGAGACGGACTTCGCGGCATGCTCTCCATCGGCGTCAGTGCGCTGTCTGCTTATCGCTTGCCTGAGCAAATTCGCCAATATCAGCAGCACTATCCTTTGATCCGCTATCAAGTATGGAAGGGAGATACCCAGTTGCTCAATGACTGGCTGGAAAAGCGTACGATCGAAGTGGCAATCGTACGGCTCCCCCATTCACTCGGAAATTGCGTGACCATTCCTTTGGAGGAGGAACCCTTCGTCCTGATCGTGCCTGCCGGATCTCCTCTCTCCACAAGTACAGAGATCTCCATGCGCGAGGTTTCCCAACACCCTCTTATCATGCCCAGTACACCGGGCTTAGGGATCTATGAAATGCTTACCAAGGAGTTTGCGCGCTTGGGTGTTTCGCCCCATGTTATTTGCGAATGTCCGGATATTTCGCTTACAGTCAGCTTGGTTTCAGCAGGGGTCGCTACTGCGCTGATCCCGCATTCCGCCTGGGAAACCCATAAAAATGAAAGCATTCGGTGTCTAAAAGTCACAGACACCACGGTTTCTTCCTCAGCTGCTGTGGTATGGCATGCGGAACGGCATCTGTCAAAAGCCGCACGCCACTTTATTGAGATGTTTGCGCCAAAATCAAGGGCGCCTGAACAATAAGAATTGAAACGAAAGGAGATCACACAATGTCTGCCAATCCTGAACAAGAACAAGCTGGACTTTCCCCCACCCGTGATCGCCTCCATCTGCAAGCTGACTGTGAAAATTGCTTTGGATTGTGCTGTGTAGCACTTCCCTATGCTGCGTCCATTGATTTTGCGATGGACAAAAACGCCGGACAACCCTGTCATCATTTAAAAACCGACTTTCGCTGCAGTGTGCACAATGATTTGAGACAGATAGGCTATCGCGGATGCACTGTCTATGATTGCTTTGGTGCCGGACAAAAAGTCTCCCAAGCGACTTTCGCTGGGAAAGATTGGCGTATGGTCCCTGAATCTGCTGCACAAATGTTTGAGGTTTTCCCGCTGATGTGGCAGCTCCATGAGCTTCTCTGGTATTTGCACGAAGCACTCACATTACAAGCAGCCCATCCGATTCACGCTGCGCTAAAACAGGCACTTGCCGAGACGGAACGGCTCACTCACCTCGATCCCGACGCCCTGCTGAAACTGGACATCGCCGCACACCGAGCTAGCGTCAACGAGCTTCTCCTTAAAGCTAGCGAGCTGGTTCGAGCAGCTGAAATGAATCGTTCCCAAAAAGGAGATTCCCGTCGACGGAAAACCTACGGTAGAGGTGCTGATTTAATCGGAGCCAAACTGAAAGGTGCCGATCTGCGAGGCGCCAATCTGCGAGGGGCCTATCTGATCGCCGCTGATCTGAGGGAAGCCGATCTGAGACGAGCGGACCTCATCGGTGCCGATTTTCGTGACGCCGACATCCGAGGGGCAGACCTCACCGACAGCATTTTTCTGACACAGGCTCAGATCAACGCGGCGAAGGGAGATGCCAGCACCAAGCTCCCCTCCTCTCTCACTCGTCCACCACACTGGTCTACACACAAAGAGCGTGAATCCTAATCCGGACTCACGCTCTTTCTTCACGGTTCCCCTTACCCAACCTTTGCAGCAGGCTGCTGTGTCGGCACCGCCATTTTCTTGTTATGCACCAACAGCAGATTAAGCACCACTGCCGTCACTGACCCTGTCACAATGCCACTTTGCAGCAGCATCTTAGCCATTTCAGGGAGCTGATCAAAAATTTGCGGCACCGCTGCGGAGCCGAGACCTACCCCGATACTGCAAGCCGCGATCAGCAGATTTTCATTTTGGCTAAAATCGACGTTGGACAATATATTGATACCAGAAGCGACTACCATGCCAAACATCGCGATCATCGCACCGCCCAACACCGGATTCGGAATTACTGTAGTCAGCGCTGCCAGCTTCGGTAACAACCCGAGCACGACCAGAATTCCACCCGCAGCTACAATCACATCACGAGTTTTTACCCGCGTCAGCGATACCAACCCTACATTCTGCGAGAAAGCGGTGTATGGGAATGCGTTGAAGATCCCACCGAGCAAGATCGCTACCCCTTCCGCACGAAGTCCCTTTACGATATCCTTTTCCCCAATCTCTCTTTCCGTTACTTTTCCCAATGCAATATACACACCTGTTGACTCGACCATGCTAATGATGGCAACCAAAATCATTGTCAGAATGGCGACAATATTAAATTCCGGTACACCGAAATAAAACGGCTGAACGATATTGAACCAGGATGCTTCCGATACGGTTGCAAAGCTGACCATTCCCATGAAATAGGCAACGGCAGTCCCTGCCACCAATCCGATTAATACCGAAATCGCACGAATAAAGCCTGTAGACAGACGATTAACAAGTAAAATAAGGACGAGAGTTCCAAACGCAAGCAAGAGATTGCGAGGCTGACCAAAATCAGGGCTTCCTTGACCGCCTGCGACGTTATTCATCGCGACGGGGATCAGCGATAATCCAATGATGGTGACGACCGAACCGGTAACCACGGTCGGAAAGAACCGCAATAGCTTTCCAAAGAGCGAGGCCGCCAAAAAGACAAAGATACCCGACACTATAATCGCACCATAGGCGGTAGCCAGATTGGACGTCATCGAGATCGCAATGATCGGACCCACTGCTGTAAACGTACATCCCAGCACAACCGGTAAACGAATGCCCAGATAACGAGTACCCAGCACTTGCAAAAGCGTCGCAATCCCGCATGTGAACAGGTCAGCTGCGATCAGATACGCCATCTGTGCGGGGCTCAGCTTGAGCGCTCCCCCGATAATTAAAGGCACGACCACCGCTCCCGCATACATGGCCAGTACATGCTGTAGTCCCAGCGTAAACGTTTTTTGCTTCGATAACATCTTTCTTCGATCCCCTCTCACATATCGTTTTATCTCTGTTTATTGATGAACAGGTGTTTCCGCGAATTGAATACCCTCCGGCGACATGGAGATGATCCGTGCCAGCGACTCAATGCGGATTCCTCTTTGTTCCAGCAAGCCACGACCTTCCTGAAAGCTTTTTTCGATCACGGCGCCAACGCCGACCAAGTGGGCGCCTGCTTCCTTGACAATATCCGTCAAACCAACCAAGGCAGCTCCTGTCGCTAAGAAGTCATCCACGATCAAGATGCGGTCTTCAGCGGACAAATATTGGCGAGAGACACTGATCTGGTATTGCTCCTGCCGTGTAAACGAATAGACTGGTGCAGAAAAGACTTCTTCCGTCAATGTCACGGCTTTCTTCTTTTTGGCGTACACAAAGGGCACTTGAAGGGCAAACGCGGTTGCCATGGCAAAATGAATTCCACTTGCTTCAATCGTCAATACCTTCGTAATTTTTTCTCCACCAAACCGCTCGGCAAACTCTTTTCCGATCTCCATCGTCAAGAGTGGATCCACTTGATGGTTCAAGAAGGCATCCAGTTTTAAAACATGGCTGGACAAGACCTTGCCATCTCTCTGGATTCGCTCTTGCAAACTTTTCATTTCTGCTTTCCTCCATTTGGTAAAAATAAGAAAAACTTCAATAGAAGCCCTCTCGAAGAAGTTGTCGAGTCCTTCTATAGAGGAAGTTTTTCATGCTGTATCAGGTTGATTCGTCGTGAAGTTTTTACTCTCTGATACAGTTTAGAAAACTTGGCTTCGCCAAGCCTTTGGCGGAGCCTTAGTTGCACTTATGTGGATAAGAATTTTTATAAATTCTTATCCACAAAAAAAGCCCAGCAGGACAGTTCACTGGTTGACTACGCATCTTCCAAGTGAAACCTGTCCTCCTGGGCTTTTCTCCCTAAGGTGTTGGCTAAAAACGGGAGTCCCCGCTTGTCGCCATGCGCCGCTTGGACCTGACTCCCCATCTGTACAACAAAGATGGGAACGGAACCCTAGGCGCTCTTTCACTCGTAGTCAGACGATTTACGGTCATCCGGTAGAAACTTATGGGCCATATTCCCAAAATTATACGAGCCGATATGCAGTTACGACTTTTTCCTACTCTAACACAATTAACACCGAAGCCTCAAGAGCCAAAAATAGACTTATCTTTTTTCGCAATATTCATATTGCAGGCGGTTTTAATAGGTCTTTTTATATGGTACGATATACCTATTAATCCTATAGCAAAATTAGGAAAGGAAGGGAACAAATGTACCAACAGAAGAACCGCATCATGTTACGGGTTTCATTCATCATTGCACTCATATCAATCGTTATCCAAGTGCTCAGCCGATACTTCCAGATCTTTGACCATTTCCATTCCATGTCTGCTGATGCTCAGGTCAGCATGGTGCAACTCAATCAAGAATTCGGTGTCGCCATTACCGTTCTTTTGGCACTCCCCTTGTTGCTTTGCATTTGTGCTTATCTGATTTTTCGAAAATCACCCGATCATCCGCTTGTAGCTTGGCTGAATATGCTCGTCTTGACTGCCAGCAGTATTTCCATGATTGCCGGCGGTGGGGGCAAAGTCGAGTTCCATTTTTCCATTTTCATGGTGGTTGCTTTCATGTTTTACTATGAGCAGATACGCCTCGTTTTGACGATGACCGCTCTGTTTGCCGTACAGCATATCGTCGGTTTCTTTTTAACCCCTGAGCTTGTATTCGGTGTGCGGGAATACTCCTTTTCCATGCTGCTGGTTCACGCCTTGTTCCTCCTATTTACATCGTCAGCCATTTGTTTGCAGATTCGTTCCAACCATACAATCCGCAACATGCTGCAAGCGGAGAAAGAAGGGCAGCGGGGAGAGATTCTGCAGGATGTCGTTACCCGTCTTTCCCTGACGGCAGAAAAAATAGCCGGTGCGGCTAAAAGACTGTCGCAAGGAGCAGAAGAAAGCATTCATTCCAGCCAAAGCATCACTTTCGGCATGGAACAAATCGCGGCCGGCTCCCACCAGCAAGCACAGCAGACCGTACACACTACACAATCCATCTCCGAAATGGATGCAGGCATTCAGCATATATCCGCTGCCGCAGTGGCCGTTTCACTGCAATCCGCCCAAACCGAAGAAAAAGTGGAAAAAGGACATCAATCGCTCCAACAGCTGGTGCAACAAATGATGTCCCTTCAACAGACGGTCGGACAATCGGAAAGCTCCATTAAAACCTTGCATGGACTTACGACGGAAATCAGCAATATCACTCATGCGATCACGGACATCGCCAGTCAAACCAATCTGCTGGCTCTCAATGCCGCGATTGAAGCAGCACGTGCGGGCGAGCATGGAAGAGGCTTTGCCATCGTCGCCGATGAAGTGCGTAAGCTTGCCGAGGAAGCGGGAGCCTCTGCCAAAAAGATTATTGATCTGGTTGGTCAGATCGAAGGAGCAACCCTCTCCTCTGTGACCAGTATCGATACCGTCACCCAAGATGTGGCTTCGAGCATCCATTTGATTCACCGAACCGAGGACGCCTTCACCGACTTGCTCCAACTGGCGAGGGAAGCTGCAGAACAGATCCGGGAGATTTCCGCTTTCTCTGAACAATTGCGGACCAACTCCCTATCTGTTGCTGCGACGATCGCCGGTATGTCGCAAGTGTCGGAGGAATTTGCCACTCATTCAGCGCAAGCAAAGGAAACCGCCGAGCGTCAATTGCAATCTCTCATGTCTGGCAGAGAGTCCATCCTCTCCTTTAACCAAATGGTGGACGAGTTGCTTGACGTCATACACCAAATAAAAACGCAATCGTAACCATAGCAGGGCTATCGTGCTTCCGTCTCAAACCATGCGCGCAGAAAGTGCTGTACTTCGTTTTCTGGCAAAGGTTTGGAAATATGATAGCCCTGTACTTCATTACAGTTCAGCTCCTGCAAATAGGAGAGCTGCTCTGCCGTCTCCACACCTTCAGCGATTACCTTCAGTTTCATGTTATGGGCCAGCGAAATAATCGTCGAAACAATAGCGGCATGCTTGGGCTCCGTCAAAATGTCCCCAACAAAGGAACGGTCAATTTTGATCCGATCGATCGGGAAGTTCTTTAAATAGCTCAAGGAGCTATACCCCGTCCCAAAGTCATCAATGGAAATTTCAACGCCGATTTGTTTGAATGCTGCGAGCGTCTCGACTACCTCATCGACCTCCATCGTCATGCTTTCGGTAATCTCCAAATCCAAATATTTTGCCTCCAGACCTGTGTCCGCCAAGATTTGGGTAATCAGGTTAGGCAGCTGCTGTTGGCGGAACTGGCGACTGGATAGATTGACCGAAATTGGCATCGGAGGAAAACCTGCCAATTGCCATTCTTTATTTTGCCGGCAAGCGTTGCGCAATACCCATTCCCCAATTGGGACAATCAGGCCTGTTTCCTCCGCCAGTGGAATGAATTCAGCAGGAGAAACATACCCCAGCAGTGGATTTTCCCAGCGCAGCAACGCTTCCAACCCGACAAGTTGACCTGTCTGGACATTAATTTGCGGCTGATAGTGAAGCGAAAGCTCTCCATTTTCGATTGCGCGGCGCAGATGATGCTCCATCTCCATCTGCTTTTCAATCGTTTGATTCAAGAAATTCGTATAAAATTGATAGTTGTTCTTTCCTTTATCCTTGGCACTGTACATGGCCACATCGGCGTTCTTCAGCAGATGCTCCATTTCCATGCCATCTTCCGGATAACGGCTGATCCCGATGCTGGCCGAGACAATCAGCTCATAGCCGTTGATTTGGACAGGCATGGTCAGGTCTTGCAAAATGCACCCAGCGATGCGGGCGGCTTCCTCGTCATTCGCCCCCTCCAACAGGATGGCAAACTCATCCCCACCCAAGCGGGCAATCAAATCTCCCGGTCGAATGCACCCGCGAATAATGGTAACAAGCTCCTGAAGCAGCTTATCTCCTACATCGTGACCCAGCGTATCATTGATTCGCTTGAAATTATCCAGATCCATAAACATGACGTGGACAGTGCTTTCGTTTCTTCGCGCTTGCTGCAGAGCGTTTTGCAGTCGTTCGCGAAGGAGCCGGCGATTCGGCAGCGTCGTCAATACATCCTGATAGGCCATCTGGGTAATTTGCAGCTCGGACCGCTTCCGATCTGTCACATCGATGGTAATCCCATCATAGCGATGAATGGTTCCGGACGTATCAAAGATGGGAGTCACGTGCTCCTTCACCCAGCGTACCTCTCCGGACAGATGGATGATCCGATATTCCAGCTGCGCACTTTTCCCGTTCTGTGTTTCGCTTTCAAATTGCAGAACCGATTGAAGATCATCTGGATGGATGACATCTTTCCAGAGCGTCGGATTTCCCATAAAGGCCTCTGGTGGCAGCCCATAGATTTTTTCCGTTCCCCGTGAACGATACACGGCTCTGGATGTCCGTGCGTCAACCGAAAAGATGGCAACATCCAAGCTGTCCAACATATTTTTCAATTGCTCGGCAGACATTTTCTGCTCGGTAATATCCCTACCAACAATCATTCTGCCTTTTAATTCACCGCGTGTGGAATGAACGGGGAAACGGATCAAATCAAAGCTCCTTAGCTCCCCATTCGGCAAGCAGAGGGTGATCTCTTCGCGTTGTTTGTCCCCTATTTCGAAAGATTTACAGCCTTCTTCCCCGACAAGCTGGATGATCCCCCGAAAATAGCTGGATTCAGCAGACAATTCCCGATTGGTTTTGCCTTGATACGATATCTCTTTCAAGCCTAAAATCTCCAGTCCATACTGATTGATTTCACGCCATTTGCCACCGGCATCCTTAAATGCGATCACATCAGGCAGCGTATCGATCAGGGTGGTCAGCAATTGCTCATGTTCGAGCAATGCTTCTTCCGCCAGCTTTTGGTCAGTGATATCAAATGCGATGCCGTTCACCTTCGTCACATTTCCGCAATCATCCACGACAGGTGCCGCTCGATCCTGAACCCAGCGGACTTCCCCGTCCGGACGTTGGATCCGGTATACCGCTGTCCCTGAATACCCAGCCAGAAAGCGTTTTTCCATCTCCAGATAATGAGGGATGTCATCCGGATGAATGGCTTTTTTCAGAAGGCTCGGATCCTTTTCCAGCTGCTCGGTAGAAATCCCTAAAATTTTTTCAAATCCCGGTGACAATAATACCCGGTTCACTTTCGGATCCCACGAACACAAGGCGGCGTCAATATTATTCCCAAACAGCAGAAACTCTTTATTTTTTTCCTTATTTTCCTTATATTCTTGCCGTTTCTTATCGTAATAGCTCCCCATAAACCAGCCAATGATCCCGGAAAGAGGAAGCATCAGCCAAAATGCAAACCCT
>DASQNU010000100.1:0-40198 GCA_035644815.1 Bathyarchaeia archaeon
TGCGCATCATCTCTTGTTCTTCCGTCAATCGGAGATCCATGATGAAATCCTACCTTTCAGCTATTCTACCGACTGATGATCATATCCCTTGCTGCGGTGCTTACCGATGTCGGCAATCGATTTCTATTGATAGACGTAAAAGCCTCGTCCTGATTTCTTCCCGAGCCAGCCGGCCTTCACATATTTACGCAAAAGCGGGCAGGGGCGATACTTCGAGTCGCCGAAGCCTTCATACAGCACTTCCATGATGTAGAGGCATGTGTCCAACCCGATGAAATCCGCCAATGTCAACGGTCCCATCGGATGATTCATGCCCAGTTTCATCACTTCATCGATCGCTTCCGGAGTGGCAACTCCCTCATAGACACAGTAGATTGCCTCATTGATCATCGGCATCAGTACCCGATTGGAGACGAAGCCCGGGAAGTCGTTCACGCTTACCGGTACCTTGCCCATTTGCTTGGACAAATCCTCAACCACCTGGTACACTTCGTCAGCTGTTTGCAATCCACGGATCACTTCCACCAGCTTCATCACGGGAACCGGGTTCATGAAATGCATACCGATCACTTTTTCCGGACGCTTGGTCACTGCCGCAATTTCCGTGATCGGCAAGGACGAAGTATTGCTCGCCAGAATCGTATGCGGCGGGCACACCTCATCCAGCTTTTGGAAAATCGTCGTTTTCACCGCCATGTTTTCCGTGACGGCTTCTACAACAAAGTCAGCTGCGGTGCCATCTGCCAGGTCCACGGACGGACGAATGCGGGAGAGAATGGCCTGCTTTTCTTCGTCGGTCAGCTTGCCCTTTTCCACGTTGCGGGACAGATTTTTCGTAATCGTCTGCAGGCCTCGGTCTACGAATTCCTGTTTGATGTCATTAAGGATCACCTGCAGGCCTGCCTGAGCGGCGACCTGCGCGATGCCGCTCCCCATCTGGCCCGCACCAACTACCATAAATGTTTGCACCTTCATCTCACTCGCGCTCCCTTCACGTACCATCTATTTCTCGCTCCCCTTGCCTGGGAAGATTTATTCCACTTTTAACAAGATTGCGTCTCCCTGTGCGGCACCGCTGCAAATCGCGGCGATACCAAGTCCGCCACCGCGCCGGCGAAGCTCATAGACCAAGTGCATGATGATCCTTGCTCCACTCGCTCCGATCGGGTGTCCGAGCGCGATTGCACCGCCGTTCACATTGACTTTTTCTACATCCCAGCCTACGATGTTACCGCTGGTCAAGGTCACCGCTGCAAACGCCTCGTTTACCTCAAACAGGTCGATCTCTTCCAGCTTGACGCCCGTTTTTTGCAGCAGCTTCTGGATCGCAAGGCCGGGGGTTGTCGCGATATAAGGAGCTTCCGCGCCAACCTGTGCATGACCCAAAATGGTTGCGAGCGGTTTGATGCCAAGCTCGTCAGCCTTGCTGTCCGACATCAGCACCATTGCAGCTGCGCCGTCATTGATCCCCGGTGCATTGCCTGCTGTAATCGTTCCGTCCTTTTTATAGACAGGTGGCAGCTTCGCCAATATTTCCAAGGTGGTATCCGCTCTCGGCGCTTCGTCGCGTGTAACGAGTACAGGCTCCCCCTTTTTCTGGGGAATCGGGACAGGTACAATCTCTTCGTCAAAAATGCCGTTTGCGACCGCCTGCGAAGCACGCATTTGACTGCGGTAGGCCCATTCATCCTGCGCTTCGCGAGTGATGCCGTATTCCTCTGCTACATTGCTGCCGTGAATTGCCATCGGCACCTGATCGAATGGACAAGTCAATCCGTCGTACATCATCAGATCTTTTACCGTTTGATCCCCCATCCGATAACCATAGCGGGCATTTGGCAACGCGTACGGCGCATTGCTCATGCTTTCCATGCCGCCTGCTACGATAACGGAAGCATCGCCTGCGCGGATGATCTGATCCCCTAAAGTGACAGCCTTCATTCCCGAAGCGCATACTTTGTTGATCGTCTGACTCGGGATATCCCATGGCAATCCAGCTTTGCGGGCTGCTTGACGAGACGGGATCTGGCCTGCCCCCGCCTGTACGACCATCCCCATGATGACCTCGTCTACCTGCTCGCCGCTGATACCCGCTCGTGTAAGCGCTTCCCGAATTGCGATGCCACCGAGATCCACCGCAGGCATCTCCTTCAGTGCACCAGCAAACTTGCCAAAGGGCGTCCTCGCCGCTCCTACAATCACCGTCTTCATGCTTATCACTCCCGTTTTTTGAAGGTGGTGTTCGCTTTGTCTATGCTATTTAGTCAACTGCTCCTCTTTGTCGATTGAGCGATCGCTCAGTTTATCCAATACCTTCATTTTGCTTCTTTTCCGTTGATTCGTCAATGGTATTTCGAGTGTTGAAAAAAGTCGTACTACTTGCGGGTAGCACGACTTTTTCCCCATTTTAGATGGCATCTGCCAAGATTTCTGCAACGTCTTTTGTCTTCACTTGATCTTCGGCTTCTTTCATTTTCACGCCGTCATTCATCATGGTCAGGCAGTATGGGCAGGCACTTGCAATCGCGGTCGGATTCACCTCAAGCGCTTGCTCCGTACGGGCTACGTTGACACGTGTACCCTCATGCTCTTCCATCCACATCAAGCCACCTCCGGCACCGCAACACATGCTGTCGCAGCCGCTGCGCTTCATTTCCACGATTTCCACACCCGGGATCTCCTGAAGGATCTGGCGCGGCATATCGTAAATCTCGTTATATCGGCCCAGATAGCAAGAATCGTGGTAGGTGATGCGTTCTTTGACTTCTTTCGTTGGCTTCAAGCGTCCCTCTTTCACCCACTGCGCCAACAGCTCCGAGTGGTGATAGACTTCCGCTTCCAGACCGAACTCTGGATACTCGTTTTTGAACGTATTGAAAGCATGCGGATCACAGGTGACGATTTTCTTCACATTGTATGCTTTGAAAATCTCAATGTTCTCTTGTGCCAGCTGTTGGAACAAGAACTCATTCCCGATCCGGCGCGCGGTGTCTCCGGAGTTTTTCTCCTCATTGCCCAAAATCGCAAACTTGATGCCCGCTTCGTGCAACAGCTTGACGAAAGCATGGGTGATCTTTTGGCTGCGGTTATCGAAGGAGCCCATGGAGCCGACCCAGAAGAGATATTCGAACTCTTCCGTATTTTGCACGGTTGGTACTTCGTATTGACCCCCAAGTCCTTCGATCCACTTCGTACGGTCTTTGCGGTTAATCCCCCATGGGTTGCCTTGGCGCTCGACGTTGTTCAATGCGCGCTGAGCTTCCGCTGGCATGCTTCCTTCTGTCATGACCAAGTAACGGCGCATGTCGATGATTTTTTCCACGTGCTCGTTCATTACCGGACATTGGTCTTCACAGTTGCGACAGGTCGTACAAGCCCACAGCTCTTGTTCAGTAATCACATCGCCGATCAGATTTTTATCGTATACAGCGGTTGCAGTTGCACCTTCCGCCGCTGCAGCTACTTCGGAGGATTGCATCGCCAGTTGGTTAGCCGTCGCTCCCGAGAAGGCAAAGCCCGGCATCCACGGTGTGCGGGATGTTACGACTGCTCCCTTTTCCGTAAGGTGATCGCGCATTTTCACGATCAAATCCATTGGGGAGAGCATTTTCCCAGTTCCCGATGCTGGACACATATTCGTACAGCGGCCGCACTCTACACAGGCGTACAGGTCGATCAGCTGTGTTTGCGTGAAATCCTCAATCTTGCCAACCCCGAACACTTCCTGGGTCTCGTCCTCAAAGTTAATGGAGGACAGTTTGCCAGGCGGGTCCAGCTTTTTGAACCATACGTTGAATGGAGCAAAAATCAAGTGTGCGTGCTTGGACTGTGGCACGTAAACCATAAAGGTCAACAGAATCAGCAAGTGCATCCACCAGAATACATAGAACAATGCTGCCGCTGCCGTCGTACCGATACCAGAAAAGACTGCTGCAATCAAAGACGAGATCGGCGCGAATACAGATCCTTCGTGTCCCAGCCAGATTTGCTCAAATGCGAGAGAGAAGAGCACCGAAGCCATCAGCGTGGAAATAAAGATCAGCACCAGCCCGGCTTTCAAACCGCGTTTCAGACGTTTCAGCTTCTCGATATAGCGGCGGTAGAACGCGTAGCCGACAGCCGCGAGAATCAGGAACGTGAAGAACTCCTGCATCAGGCTAAAATATTTGTGTGCGCTTCCAAAAGGAAGTTCAAAGCCTTTTACGAGTCCTTTGATGATCAATTCAACCGCACCAAATTGCAAAATGATGAAGCCGTAGAACATCACGACGTGCATCCAACCGCTCTTTTTATCTTTCAAGAGCTTTTTCTGCAGGATCACGTTTTCAATGACCAGATTCAGGCGCGTGCTGAAGTCGTCTTTCACATCTGGTTTTTTGCCGAGCTTTATGAACAGATATCGGCTGTAGACCACGTGGGCGAACAAATACAACCCGTAGGCCAACACCAAAAAGAAGGCGATCAGATTGACGAATGATAGCATCGGGTGCTCAACTCCTTTTTTCTATACCTTATCTTGTTTCCTATCTTAGCAGAACCGGAAGAAAAAATGAATGATTATTCATTCAAAGATTTCAAATTAATCAAAAATACAGGATTTCCAAGCATTTTACCAGTACCACCTCAAACAGACTGAGCGTTCGTTCAGAATACATTCGCCATGCGTAACTGATTTCCCTTCGACTATACACAATTTTTGATTTCTTCGCCATGGTAGTTCCTGTACACTTTATTCAGAAATTTTTTTTGGCCGTTTGTCAGAAATCCCACCCTATTGAAGTCTATAGATCGGTCAACAAGTTGGTGAGGTGGATTACGTGAGTCGTTTTTTGGAAAAGGATCTTCAATCAGCGTTTAATGAATCTCCTTATGAGAGCAAGGAGGATCAAGAGCTGGTCGTGCAAGCACAGGCTGGGGATCAGGAAGCTTTCGGCGAGCTGGTACGGCGCCATCGAGCGAAATTGTACGGGTATGTGCACAGTGTCACGCAGGAAGCTTTCCTGGCTGAGGATATTGTTCAGGATGCCCTGATTCGCGCCTTCCTCCATCTGGGGACATTGATGGACACACAGCGCTTTTTGCCTTGGCTTCATCGCGTCGTGCGCAACCAAGCCTACACGAAGCTGAAATCATTCGGGCGGCAGACAAAGGAGCAAACGTTTTCCCAACTGCGGGCATTCAATGGGCGTGATCAATATGGGGAAACGGATTGGTCTGATCTGGATAGCATCCTTCATCGGTTGTCCCAACGGGTAAATGAAACTAGTGCAACCGCGCATCATCCTGAGGAAGCGCTGATGCGCAAGGAGCTATTCACAACGATTGAAAACATGCTGCAATGCTTGTCACCGCGTGAACGAAAGATTGTCGAGTCTACTTTTTTCGATCATCTTTCCCCTGCAGAGATCAGCCGGCTGTTTCAGCTCTCGCCAGCCAATGTGTATCAGATTCTTTCCCGTTCCAAAAAGAAGCTCGTCCACCACAAAACCGTAACCGCTGTCGACCAATACCTGAAAGACAGAAAGGATATGGGACAAATGAGCAAAAACGTGTTGGCAAACAAACACACCATCACACTGGAAAATGGAACATGGACTTCGGCAGCTTGGGCCCTTCATGTCATGCTGTCGCATACGGAGAAAACTTATTCATTGCCCATGGTCATGGGGCTGAGCGGCCATGCGTTCCGGATCAATCTCGTGGAAGGGGATATTCATATCGCGGGACCGACCATGTATGATATGCAAGAGCTGTTGGACCGCGGCTTGCAGCATCTGGGGTATCAGTCCACCTCCGTGTTCCATCATAAAGCGAAAGAAACGATCGCTCCGAACGCCAATCTTGTCGACCCTTACTTGCTTACTCCTGAAGCCAGCAAAAAACGGGAACTGGCCCAAGCGCTCCCGGAAGCATTGGAGCTCATCCATCGCTCCATCGATCGAGGCTATCCTGTGGTCGCATTTGATCTGTTCATTCCTGAGTTTGGTGTGATCTATGGCTATGACGATGAAAAGCAGGTCCTGTTTGCGGCTGATTCGGCAGGACATGATAAAGAGCTCCCCTTCGATCATCTGGGGCGGGGGATCATTGAAGAGCTGTTTGTGCTTGCCATTGATTGTCCGGTTTCGTTTGAATGGAAAGAGTCGGTGCGCCATGCTCTGCAGATGGCGATTGATCATTACCGTGGAAAAGACGTGCCGCTTCCCGGTTGTGTCAATGGCTTGGATGCCTATGACGCTTGGATCTCCGCTTTCAATGCAGGAACGATCGAGCCTAATGGAAACTCGTACAATCTCGCTGTCGTACAGGATGCGCGTGTTCGGGGTGCTCGTTTTCTCGATGAGATTAGCCAGAGAGAGGATCTCGGTACTGAGGATGTGCAGGCTTTCCGTACCCTTTGCCAGGAGGCAGCCGACCTTTGCCGTGTGACCGCAGGGTACCTTCGAGAGCTTTGCAACCTGTTTCCTTTTCCTGCTGGCGGAAATCCGAATGACACCGATCAGCGTGCACTTGCGGTCGGACTGCTGGAACAGGCCAAGCGCAGCGAGCAAGCGATGGTCGCGAAGCTTGAGGATTTGCTGAAACTGGTATAGGCATCATTGCACACAAAAAAACAGCCGACTCCCCTGAATCGGCTGTTTTTGTTTGTTTAATTACCCGAAGCTTCTTTCTGCTGCTTCTTCTCTTCCTGCTCCTTGCGCACATCAGCCAAGGATTTGACCTTTGTCGCTTTGATCCGTTTATTGCGTGGAAGATCAGTCGGCTCCAGATTGTTAGCTTCGTCTCTCATCAGTGCTGCGATGCCTACGTTCTTGCCTTTTGCAGCCTGGCAATACTCACAGTTTGCCTCATCGTGGGCATGGTAGCTTTTCGGCTCTGGATAGGAGGTAATGACGCCCTCGAAGTTGCGCAGCACGACTTTATCCGCAGATTGGGAAATGATGTAGTTGGGCATGACCGGAATTTTTCCGCCCCCGTGCGGCGCATCGACGACAAAGGTTGGAACCGCATAGCCAGATGTATGGCCGCGCAGATGCTCCATGATTTCCAGCCCTTTGCTGACAGGGGCGCGGAAATGGCCGATTCCTTCGGAGAGGTCGCACTGGTAGATGTAGTACGGACGCACGCGAATTTTCACCAGGTCCTGCATCAGTTTTTTCATGGTAAACGGGCAGTCGTTGATTCCTGCCAGGATAACGGACTGGTTGCCCAGCGGCACTCCTGCGTTGGCGAGCATCTCGCACGCTTTTTTGGCTTCCGGCGTGATTTCCTTTGGATGGTTGAAGTGAGTGTTGAGCCAGACAGGATGGTATTTTTTCAGGATCTCGCAAAGGTTTTCGGTGATGCGTTGCGGGAATACCACCGGCGCACGGGTACCGATCCGGATGATCTCGACATGCGGGATCGCACGCAGATTGCTCAGGATGTATTCCAAAATACGGTCATTGATTAACAGACCGTCCCCGCCCGAAAGCAGCACATCGCGTACTTCGGGGGTTCTGCGGATGTAATCGATGCAGGCATCCAGTTGCTTTTTCGGTACGCCCATCCCGATTTGGCCGGAAAACCGGCGGCGCGTACAGTAGCGGCAGTACATCGAGCATTGATTGGTGACGAGAAACAAGACACGGTCCGGGTAACGATGCGTCAATCCGGGTACAGGTGAATCCTCGTCTTCATGCAAAGGATCTTCCATATCGTATTTGGTGCGGATGATCTCCGAGGAAATCGGCACAGATTGCATCCTCACCGGATCAGTCGGGTCATTGACATCCATCAGCATGGCATAGTAAGGGGTGATATTCAGCGGGATGGTTTGACTGGAGACGCGTACCCCTTCCTCCTCCTGCGGTGTCAGATTGATTACCTGTTTCAATTCATCAACGGTCTTGACGGTGTGGGTCAACTGCCACATCCAATCATTCCATTGCTCATCTGTCACGTCTTTCCACAGCTCTACTTCGCGCCAATTGCGTATAGTTGCAGCCGTTGTTGTCATTATCGTCATCTCCTCCCGTCATTTCATGCATTGCCACATGCACTCATGCAGAAGAAGTTGCAACACTCATGCCAACTTTGCGAAATGGATATCGAATAGCGTCAAAACGCTTTCCAGCAACGCAAAATTTTCTAATCCGAGCAAATATTCGGATAAAAGACTGTATACTTAGTGCTGAATTTCCGGCACCGCCTACTTATTTTTCGGCAGATTGGTCAGCTTGTACTGTAAGGTCTGTCGTGGAATCCCCAATAGCTTGGCGGCCTGCAGGATATTTCCTCCCGTTTGCTCCATCGCTTGGGTGATCAGCATCTGTTCCATTTCATGCAGAATATTCGGCAGGCTGCGCGTTGTTTCCCCTTGCCACCCTCCATTGCTCAAGAGAGAAGCGATGGCGACCTCCTTTTGCTTGGACGTACGCTCCCCGATATGCGGCGGGATGTGCTCAAGCAGGATGACAGGGCCCTCCACCATATTCATCGCAGCTTCGATGACGTGCTCCAGCTCTCGTACATTCCCTGGCCAATGATACTGCAGGAACACCTCTTGAACCCGTTTATCGAGACCCGTTACATTCATTTGAAACTTCTGATTGAACTTCTCGAGAAAGTGTCCGGTCAAAAGCTCTATGTCTTCCTTCCGTTCACGCAAGGGCGGCAGGGCGAAGGAAACCACATTCAGGCGATAATACAGATCGGTGCGCAAACCGCCTCTCTTCATCACGATGTCCGGCTCTTCGTTGACCGCAGCGATGACACGCACGTCTACCTGGACCGCTTGCATGCTGCCGATCCGTCGAATTTTCCCGTCCTGGAGCACCCGCAGAAGTTTTGCCTGCAAGTCGAGCGGCATGCTGTTTAGCTCATCCAGAAACAGCGTTCCGCCATTGGCCAGCTCGAACAAACCGGGCCGATCTTCCGCACCGGTAAAGCTCCCTTTGGTCGTGCCAAACAAAATGCTCTCCAAAAGCGTATCGGGCAAGGCCGCACAGTTTTGCGCGATAAAGGGACGGGCATGTCGCTCCGACGCTTGGTGTATCGACTGGACAAACAGCTCCTTGCCTGTCCCGGTTTCTCCATAGATCAGTATCGGCGAGCTGGTTTTTGCCGCTTTTCTGGCGCGCTCGATCAGCTGCAGCATCGCTTTGCTGTTGGTCACGATGTCTTCAAAGGTATAAGCTGTGCCGTCGGATTGCAGGCGCTTTATCCGTCTGGGCTTGCCCAACTGCGCCTGCAGATCGATCAGCCTCTCGGACAGCTCTTTTAGCTTCCCGATATCCTTGGCGACCTCTACGGCACCCACCAAACGCTTATCTACATACACGGGCAGCGTCGTGTTGATCGTTTCAACGCGCATTCCTTTCCAGTTGCGGTAGGCTTGCGATTTGTTATAGATCGGTTCCCCGTTTTCAATCACACGCAGCAGTGTGCTGGAGTGACGATCCAGGGACGGGAATACCTCCAACAGCGGCTTCCCCAGCACTTCCTCCGCCGTGAGCCCATCGAGTCTGGCTGCGACGTGGTTATAAAAGATCGTAATGCCATTGGCATCAACTACATGAATCCCTTCATCAATCGTCCCTAAAATGGCCTGCAGCATTTCTACTGTCTCCGATACAGCCATCGATTCACCGTCCCTTTTTCTTATGTCGATGAGAATTTTTTAAAATTCTTATCGACCAAGCTGCCGAAAATTTGTCTGTATGCCGAAAATTCAGCACTCATGCCGTTAGCGCTGCTTTTCCACTTGAAACGCAAGAAACAACACATACAGCGCGTGCCCCACCAACCAGATGGCAAAGGCCGCAAAGGAAAGACTTTGCTTGCTTAACAGACTAAAAGGTATGTAGAGAAGCGATAATGCACCAGCCCAGATAGCGAGGTAACGTGCGGTCGGCGCACCGCTGTAGCGTGGATAAAACCAGAAAAAGAATGAGGCAAGTACGATGGAGATTCCCAAGTGAATCAACAGTTCCAGGACGGAAGGCAGTCCCGCCAGCACCGGCACATAACTGACATCAATCAGGACTGTAAGCGTTTTGGTCTCAAACAGCCCATCGCATAAGGATAAAAAAGCTGCAAGAATCATGCCGGAAATTAGGCCATTGATCAAGAAGAAGCTCATGCCATTCCTCCTCGCGTTATGCTTCCATCCACTGAAAAAGGAAATGAAGTTCATAGTCACCCAAATATTGCCCATCCAGCCATTGCTGATAACATACTCGCGCTTCCGCTGGTCGCCCTGCTGTCTGACTCACCTGCAGCTTGCGTGTGTAGATTTCCATGCGAAAGCGCCCGTATGGGGTCACGTACATGCTTTCGCTTTGTTTCCCTTTTTCAAATTCCTGCTTCATGTTCACGTGTCCCTGACGCAATAGGCTGAGCATGGACTCTGTGATTTTGACGATGGTCGGGACCTTTTTCCCTTCGTCCATCTCTTCGGTATAAGTGAAAAACCAGCCGCTTTCCTTTTCGGCGGCCTTGGCGGTCGTCTCCATTTGGTGATGTTCGGTTTGGCCGTCCTGTGTATGGATGATCGATACTCGAATGGTTACTTCTTTCATTCGCTGCAAATTCCCCTTTTTGTTCACTTCCTCTTTATTGTACAGAGTGCTGCTCATTGCCCGCAACCTGTACATGGAATCATTGCCGTTTGATCAAAAACTTGCGGATGAAATGCAAATGCAGCAGCAGCACAATCAGGAGGAAAGGATAGGTAAAGAAAGAGTGGATCAGCTCCCAGCCGTTATGATAGAAAAACCCAAAATATCGGGAGAAAAGCCATTCCAGAGCCGTAGAGAGAACTGTCATCAATAACAGATAAGCAATTTTTCGTCGCCACCTCGATTGATAGGGGTACAGATTCAAGAAGATGATGTTGAAGGCCGGATACAGGCCCCAGATTACCAATAAGCCCCGAAAATCGGCTCCGTGATCAAAATACCCGTACCAGTTTTTCTCAATGTTCAGGTATACATCTACCTCGACAGCGAAATATACAGCGAATAGTGAGGTAACGTACATCTCGAGTCTCGTCAGCTTCTTCGGGACGAAGTAAGCAACCGCATTCAGTACGACAATACTGAGTAATAAAAGCAGCACGTGAGATCATCCTTATCCGTTTACAGCTTTTCTCTCATTGTGCGACCGAGCCTCTTTTGCTATACCGCTGTTCTCCCTCATGTCTTAAAAAACTGATTGTGCATACATGGTCGGGGAAGGGAAGAGAGGGAGGGGCTGCGTTCTAGCCACACCCACAAGGAAGTGAAGACTGTCCGGTTCTACCTGAGCAGGTGTGACAAAGACTTCGCCCGTCCCTCTCTTCCCTTCCTCACATGGCGGTTGTATAAAGTCGAACAGCTGCGGAGCCCTGCCAAGTGGATCCCCTCTACACAACAATTCTTACCCACAAAAAAAACCCCTCCAAGTGTGTGTTTTCCGTGCTTTCATGCAGGCTTAACCGCTTCACTTAAAGGGGATTATCAATTCATTGTTTACTTCACAAATCCAAGAATCAGCTCGCGAAGAATCTTCGAAGCGACGATTTGCGTCATTTCACTGTGGTCGTAGATAGGCGCAACCTCTACCAGGTCACAACCGATCACGTTCGCACCGTTTTGCGACATGAAATGGATGGTTTCCAGCAGCTCACGGGAAGTGATACCGCCCGCTTCTGTGGTACCTGTACCTGGTGCAGCCGATGGATCCAACACGTCGATGTCAATCGACAGGTAGATCGGACGGTTGCCAATCGTAGGCAGGACCTGCTTCACAGGCTCCAGCACATCGTATTTGTACAGATGCATGTTTTCTTTCGCCCACTCAAACTCTTCCTTCATCCCGCTGCGGATACCAAACGAGTAGACATTTTTGCCGCCGATCAGATCGCATACCTTTTTGATCGGAGTGGAGTGGGAATACGGATAACCCTCGTAGTTGTCACGCAGGTCCGTATGGGCATCGAAATGGAAGATGACCAGATCCTTGTATTTTTCATAGACAGCCTGGAATACCGGCCAGCTGACGAGGTGCTCCCCGCCAAGACCAATCGGCATTTTGCCATCTGCCAGCACTTGTCGTACGAAATTGCGAATCGCATCGAGGCTTCCTTCTACGTTACCAAATGGAAGCGGAATATCGCCAGCATCGAAATATTTGACTTCTTCCAGCAGACGATCGAGATACGGGCTGTATTCTTCCAAGCCGATCGAAACTTCACGAATACGGGCAGGACCAAAACGGGAACCCGGACGGAAAGAAACGGTCCAGTCCATGGGCATACCGTAGATGACAGCCTGGCTTTCTTGATAATCAGCATGGCTGCGGATAAACACGTTACCGGAATATGCTTCATCAAAACGCATCGACGCTTGTCCTCCTAGTCGCGAGTGAGCTCAGCCACGAATTTTGGCAGCTTGAACACTGCATGGTGCAGCTCAGGGGAATAGTACTTGGTTTCCAAGTCCTTGATGCTGCTTGAATCTACTTCGATTGGATCATACTTTTTGGAAGCGATGGTGAAGCTCCACAGACCCGATGGATATGTAGGGATGCTGCACGTATACAGACGGGTTACTGGGAAAATGGATTTCAGGTCTTTGAATACGCGTTTGATCAGCTCTCGGTTGAACCAAGGCGATTCCGTTTGCGCAACCATGATGCCATCTGGTTTCAATGCGTCAAAGATACCTTGATAGAAGCCTTTTTCAAACAGACCCACTGCTGGACCTACAGGCTCAGTGGAATCCACCATGATCACATCGTATTCGCCCTTGTGGTCATGGATGTGCTTGATGCCGTCAATGACTTGTACGTCTACTTTTGGGTGGCCCATCAGCGCGCTGGCGATATCCGGGAAGAACTTTTTGCTGGATTCAATCACGCCGCCATCGATCTCAGCCAATACTGCTTTTTCTACAGACGCATGCTTCACGATTTCACGAATCGCTCCGCCGTCTCCGCCGCCTACAACCAGCACTTTTTTCGGATTCGGGTGGGTATTCATCGCGATGTGCGTGATCATTTCGTGATACACGAACTCATCAACATCCGTGGTCATGACCATGCCATCGAGTACCAGCATACGGCCAAATTGTTTGGTGTTAATAATGTCTATCTGTTGAAACTCTGTTTTTTCATGGTAAAGAGTTTCGGTAATTTTTGTAGTAATGCCATGATTTTCAGTTTGTTTCTCGGTGTACCACAAATCCATATTCATCAGGTAGTACCTCCCTATACTCATAAAGTCAACAAGAAAATTATAGTGGCTTACCCCCAAAATGCAAGGATTTTTTCGGGGCAACCGGCAAACTAGCGCTCAAAAAGTATGGATTCTGCCATTTTCACCCATAATGGTTAGTGAATTCCCATATTAGTATGCCTGTTCAAGGATGAAATAACCGAGCAGGCAAGAGAGCGAGAGCATGCTGCCTGCTGTCGCTAAGGAAGGATGTGATCGTACATGGAAGTGATTCGAGAGGTTCCCCTCATACGTTGGTTCCGCTGGTTTCGACGATTGGTCAAGCTGGCTTTGTTTAGCATACTTGGCTGCTCCTTTGTGCTCTTACTCCTCATCTTCTTTCTGCGTTCACAGCCTCTGCCCGTAGCGACCATCAATCAGACGACGACCCTTTTCGCCAGCAACGGAGACGTGTTGGACACGCTTCATCGCGGTGAAAACCGCTATGTGGTCCCTCTGAATCAGATCGCACCTTCGCTGGTACAAGCCACCATCGCTGTCGAGGATCGGAAATTTTATGACCACTATGGTTTTGATCTGAAACGTTTGGCAATGGCCGTCTATGTGGATATCAAGCATATGGACAAGGTACAGGGAGCCAGCACCATTACCCAACAGTTGGCGCGCAGTCTCTATTTGACCAACGATAAAACGTGGGAACGGAAAATCAAAGAAGCCTTGCTGACCGTCCAACTGGAATTGAACTATAGCAAGGAAGAAATATTGGAGATGTATTTGAACCAGATCTATTACGGCCATTCCGCCTATGGCGCTCAAGCAGCGGCCAAGACTTATTTCGGAAAAGATGCCAAAGATCTGACACTAGCGGAAAGCAGCTTGATCGCAGGCGTCCCGAAAGGCCCTACCTACTACTCTCCTTATGTGGACTGGGACAAAGCAAAAAATCGGCAAAAAATCATTTTGGATGCCATGCAGCGTGAAGGCTTTATTACGGCGGAGCAAGCGGAGCAAGCATACAACGAAGAGATTACGCTGCAAAAGAAAGAAGCGCAGAAAGGACCCGATGTTGCCCCCTACTTCCGCGATTATATCGCCACACTCGCTACGCAAAAATACGGAATCAGTGAAGAAATGTTTGTGCGCGGCGGGCTGAAAATTTACACGACGCTTGATCATGAGATGCAAAAAAAAGCGGAAGAAGCTGTCGCCAAATATCTCCCGAAGGAAAACAAAGAACTGCAAACCGCCTTGGTCGCCATTGATCCCAACACCGGAGAAGTCAAAGCCATGGTCGGTGGGCGCGATTATCAGCAAAGCCAGTACAATCGCGTCTTTAGTCAGCGACAACCGGGTTCTTCCTTCAAGCCGATCCTCTATCTGGCTGCTCTGCAAAATGGATTTACGCCGTTAACCATGATGAAAAGCGAGCCAACGGTCTTCAGCTATGACAACGGGAAGGAATACATCCCGAAAAACTTCGGAGAACGCTATGCACACGACTATATTTCTCTGCAGCACGCAATTGCGACATCGGATAACATTTACGCCGTGAAAACCATTGAGCAGATAACCCCGGAAAAAGTGATCGAGCAAGCGAAAACACTGGGGATAACCAGCCCGATGCAGGCTGTGCCATCACTGGCTTTGGGGACTTCGCCCGTCTCGCCGTTTGAGTTGACCTTGGCCTATGCGACTATCGCCAACCAGGGTGAAAAGGTGAAGCCAATCGCCATCACCCGGATCGAGGATGCCCAAGGGAATGTCTTGGTCGAGGAAAAACCGGAGAAAACACGCGTAGTGGATCCGATCCCCAGCTTTCTCTTGACCTATATGATGCAAAGTGTATTTGAACAACCAGGAGCGACTGCCTACCGCGTCGCCAATCGCTTAAATCGGCCAGTCGCAGGAAAAACCGGTACGACGGACTATGATGCCTGGTTAAGCGGTTTTACGCCACAGTTGGTCACATCCGTATGGCTTGGTTATGATCAAGGCCGCAAGCTGGATGAAGTTCCGGAAGCGCGCTACGCCGCCCAGATCTGGGCCGAATTTATGGAGAACGCCTTAAGCGACCAACCCCCGGCGCTGTTTAACATGCCAGCAGGAATCCGCTCCGTGTACATCAATCCCGAAAATGGTAAGCTGGCGACTGAGCACTGTCCCAAAACCCAGCTGTACTTCTTTGCGGCAGGCACTGAGCCGCAGGAATACTGCACCGATCACCTGCCTGAACATGCCACACCTACACAGCCATCCCCGCCAGAGGATCGATCATTTTGGAATTGGTGGCGGAATTGATAGCGCAAACCCTTGTAATACTGTGTTGCGAGTATGTACGAAAAACCCACACCGCGTTGGTTCGAGCCAACCGTGTGGGTTTTGTTAGTTAGGAGCGATTTGGATCCCCGCCACCAACGATCCCGTTTCCATCTGCAAATACATGGTCATTGACGACGGTGATAAGCCCCGCCTCATCCAGATGATCCATGACTTCAAACAGGCTATCCCGCTTCCCCGCAGGCAGCTTGCGGACATAATTGTTGATTTCCTCCGGTGTCGCATTCAACGTGAAGTGAACACCACCGTGACGGACGTAATGATCATTGGCTCCCTGATTGGTTCCATTGCCGGTTTGCAATGTGCCACACCCCTTTAGCAGTTACAGTTTATCCTTCACCAGTAGTGTGTCACGCCGGGGAACCTTTGATAATGGGAATGCTTTACTCCCTGCTCATACAAAAAGACAAGCAGGGAAAGACGACGGCATCCTTCCCTGCTTGTTGACCTAGTGTAACTTGTATGCAGTTTTCAACCTAAGTTTACCCGAGAAGGTTTTTCGTCACAATTGCTTTCACAATTTGTTCACAGACCGTTCAATTTTAGGCGAGCGCTTGCTTCAATTCCTCTGAGGAGTTCTGCCAGAATTGTGGCTTATGTTCCATCAATAGTTTCTTCAGCGCATTCTTGGAGGTATCATCCAGCTCGGACACCATAATGCGGCGTTTCATCGCATAGTCCATACGGTTCACGTGGTCAGCAAGGATTTTGTAACCGCGACGGGCTTCCCGGTCGATTTCCATGTAGCAAGCGGTCAATCCCGCATAATATGGCCCTTCTTCCTTTTGATCGACCGTTACCCAGACGAGCCAATAAGGCTTGCCATTCGGAACCTCTTCTTTGTTGGTCGTCCATTTGATCCCTTTTTCCACGACACTTTTTGCATGCAAGGCGCCCATATCAATATAGGCCTCATCCCCATCAATGATCACGGGGGTCACGCTGCTCAGATCCAGCACCCCTTGGCCAAAACCGCCATGGACGTCTGTCTTACTGCTCATAATCGTAAATTGATTGTTTTTGTTAGTGTTATTAAAAATATCCATCCCTACACCTCTCGCACATTGCATTCGTTTCTTTATTGTACCCTGAAACCGCCGACATGTGCAATTTTGGCGAACACATCTGGCTTATCGGAAGGGAGGCAAGCGGGTATGCTATGCAGGAAGGGAGGACGACAAGCATGGCTGATGGCCCACGCAATATCGATATCGATTTAAATAGAGAACGCCAACTGATGAAGCCATATCCGACAGAAGCAAAGGTGCTTGATCAAATCGTCGCCCAAAAAGCGGCCGAATCTCCTGTCATTTCGAATGTGAAAGAAGAACCGCCGCATTCTGCTGTTGGACTGAAGACGAGTGTTCCCTCCATGTATGAGATCCATCTCGGAGAAGGCGGCAGTGTGACCAAGAGTCTGACGGATTTTGAGGTGAGGAAGACGCCTGGACGGTTGTAGATGTAGATTTTGTTCTGGGCTTGCGTTTGTTGTTATTCTCCCCCGCTTGTATTTTTGTGGCGGGGGAGGTTCTTGCGTTTGTTGACGATTTTTTTCAGCCAGAGAATGATCAAAGCATTGATTGTGGAACCAGCAGCATAGAAAGGCCAAAAGGTAAGATTCAGCTCCAAGTACCCTGGGTTATATTGGCAGTAGAAATAGAAGGAAAGCGCTGAGACGGAAAGACTGACCAAAGCTGTCAACCAGACATGTTTGCAAAACTTATCGGCGATCATGGTCGCGAGTAAAACGATCCAGTAAACCCAAGTAATGAAGGGCGATATGATAATCAGAACTAGGAAGGCAAAGATGGGTTCCAGCATGTGTTTACTTTTCCTTTCGTTACGAAGCGTTTTTGTGTTGGCCTTCTATCTTCTTTCCGATTGATCGGGCAATGGTTCGGAGTAACCAAGCTAGAAATAAGGATGTACACGTTGCTGCAACTGCCATCAAGAATTGAAAATCAACACTCATATCCAGTAGTCCGGTATGGTTTCGGTACGCCAGCATATAAAGGACTATTGATATTGGTAAGCTGATCAACCCTGTGAGCCATGCTTTTTTACTGATGAAATAGGCAAAGATGGTTAGAAATAGAACGATCCCGAATACCGGGGTGAAGACCGCAAATCCGATTATGATCAATATTCCTTCAATCATGGGTGTTTAGCTCCTTATTCGTCATGGTTCCAAGTCGAGGGATTCATTATGTTGCATCCGCAACCGTTTGACTTTCGCATCTCTTGAACTTTTTCCGTCCGACGAAAAGTGTTCGATAATGATCTCGCTTGCTTCTGATTGAAGAAGCGAAGATGACATCTCTAACTGGTATTTTTGCTTTCCTCTCTCCGGTACATGAACCACGATCACATTCCCATGGTACTCTACGTTGGCATTCCCAAATTCCCGTTCAACTCCGTCAAGTTTTACTCTTTTTGAATGGTTGGATAATGTTACTTCAGGAAATACTCCATCTTCGCGGTAAATTACATAGTAATTATAGGCGAAGTTTTTCATTGGCTTCTCACTCAGATTAGGTTGGACCTTTTCTATACCAAGCAGCAGATGAGCAACTTGTTGAATCACATAGGGATTTTTAGGAAGGGCAGCATGCTCCGCATTTACGTAGAATTTTTTCTTGATATCTTTGACGTCATGATTAGCACTTAAAAAAGGGACTGTCCCATCACCTGTTGCTTGATCAAATATAGGGATCTGAACAGGTTGTTCAAGCACTAGTTCGTAACCCGCTAATGTTGCTTGCCCTTGTCCAATAATGGTGTACTGGGTTGTATTTATTTTTTTTGTATCCCATTTTTCATGGTTTTTTCCAGCTTGTTTTGCTAATGGTACATAAAAAGGTTGAACTTTCGGGTTGGTTAAAATTTCATTGAAGGTTAAGCTCTTCTTTTTTCCCTTGCTATCAATTACTGTTAGGTACTTTTCTTTATTGACATATACCCCTGAGGGGAGTAACTCGTAAACTGCTGGAGCGTATTGTGAAATGATTCGAAGCGTTTCAGGATTCAATATTGGTATACCTAAATTGTAACCGTACTGAATAGCTTGATAGGCACGAGGCGAACCGAGAAAGGGTGTGCCCATGTAAATTACTCTCTTCGTTTTTGCCTGATAGGAAGGATTCGATAACAAGGTTTCTCGTGTTAAGATACCCCCCATGCTATGAGCTACAATTTGTACTTGTTTCGCTTTTGACAAGGAAATAGCCTCGTCGATTTTTTTCTTCAATTGCTTTGTATTATCTACGTTGCTTAATCGCCAATCATAGGGAAGACCGAAAAGTGTTATCCCCTTTTGATAACCCATTTTTTGCAGATGTTCGCTCATGCTGTAATATTGCTCTGCATCGTTTTTTACTTTATCGATTTCAGTATAAGATAGGTACTCAACACCCCGTAGGCCAGCATCAACTTCTTCAGGAAATATCGTTACTCCCTTATCTTTCTGCACCATTTTGATCCCACCTGGTTTTTCAGGGGTAAGCGCCAGCACTCGGCGATGAATAGGTATCATAAAGTCTGGGAGCATATTATAAACATCCAACCACGCCTCAGAGACTTGACCATTCTCTTTCATTAACAGTCTAGAGCCACTAATCCCAGGAATTAAAATGACCGGAATCGTCCGTATAACACCCTCCATCTTGTATTCATGATGGACAAGCACCGAACGTTTGCTAGCCACGACTTTTACGTAGTAGTAGCCTGGATCACCATTGTAGATGATAGACTCGTCTGCATTTTTTGCTTTGTCAGACTTCGCTACCTGCTTTTGGTTACTGTCGAACAGGTATATATCCAGATCCATGCCTTCCGGTATGTTGGTCAGAGAGAATTCCAAGGTCGATGCCAGATCCACCTGAAACTTGTAATAATCGATGTCCCCCAGTTCGTGGGTGGTTCCTTGGTATACCGTATCGGTTTGAGCTTCCGTTGCATTGGCAGGGAGATTGTTCGATTCGTATTTGTCTGGCATTACGATTACACCTGCTGCCATATATTCGATTTTGATATGGTAATATCCATCTCTGTCCGCAGAATCTCCTTTTCCCGCAATCTTGATGTAGTACCACTCATCTTTTACAAAGGCGACCTGATCGATCACCTCATCCATCGCGCCGGAATTGATTGAACTTTTTATTTCTCTTCCCTCTGCGGTGTACAAATGGAGATCATAGTTTTCATTGGACGGCATTTCCCCGAGCCAAATTCGATAGTCACCAGTTTTCGGAGCTTTCACTTTCCAGTAGTCTACATCACCGCTCACTCTAATCTTTCCGTATGCATCTTTGCCGACAAAGATCCAATCCGCCTTGTCTGGAGTATTATTGGGCTCCACTTCGAACGTATCCAGAAGGTTCTTCGCAGATAATTTTTCTCCCTTTTCTTTTTCCTCTAGAGCATGTTCGGGATCTTTAGAGCCATATGCCTGCTTGTAGAAGGTTTCTTCCTGCTTTTTCAAAGAAGAGGACTTCTCTACCTCCTCAAAGGCAACCAGCTGTAAGGACAGCGCATCTCCTGAGGGCTCCTTTTTCCACCTGGCCTTCTCAACCTCGATATCACCCTCGTCCAGATCTACCGCGTCTTGTGACAGACCCACGCGGTACAAGGCTGTATGTGCGAGCTGCTTTGAATCATAAGCACGAATTTGCAACCAAACGCTTTCTTCCAGCCCTTCGATCTCAAAAGAGAGTCTATCTGTCTTTTCAAATTGAATGCCATCGGACTCTTTCAGACCGGATACTACGATTTCGACTTCGTCATATTTTTTATCCAGCTGCATCTGGATGTGTCCGTGCTCATTCTCCATCCAAGCCAGATATTCTTCTATGAATCCTTGTGTGTCTCGTGCACTTGCACCAAATGTGGCATTGCCAAGAAGTGCAATCAGTAGGAAGAGACATACGATCAGTCTTCCATGGCTTCCTTTCAAAACAACAACCCCCTCACTTATCTTCCTTTTTAAGGTAGAAAAAGACAGTGAGGGGGCGCAAAGAAATTTTAGTGAGAAGTATGGTTGCGAATCCCTTGCCGCTCCCAGGCGTTGGCAATAATGGTGAACGGAACGCGGTAATCAGCCTGCTCATGCCCCGTACCCGTTTGTTTGTTCGCAAACATAAATCCCTTGCTCACACCGAATGCAAACTGCACATTGAAATAGACTGCATAACTAGAGCCTTTTTTGAAGCCCTGCTGTTTATCACCCATTAACGTAGTATCTACTCCCTTCTCTCTCGTTCCAAGCTTTTGAACCTGATGACTGGGGCCTTTCCACAACGTAGATGAAGCCTCTTGTAGGGCTAAAGTAGATTGCAGCAGTACGGAACGCTGGCCAGTTTCCGAGATCCACCCATTTGCCGCAACGATGTCTGGGTACCGATTGCTAAAGGGATGTCTATGCTTGGCATCAAATTGTACCCTGATCAGAATCCTCTCACCGGCGTAAAAATCATTTTCCTTACTCGCGGGATAACGGTCCCGGGAATGGTACTCCTTCCATTCCGCGGTATGATCGAGATAGCCTTTGGCGTTTGGTTCGTACACCTCAAATTGAGTCTGGTCACCTTTTACCAGAATCGTGTAGGTGCCCGTAAGCGTTCCCGATTCTGTGCCAGGCGTGCACGTCTTCTCGTCTTCCTCTCCTTCTTCTCCACCCTCGCTTTCTTTCTTTTCGCATTTGGAATAGCTAACTTCGAAATCAATGCGGTAAGGCGCAGTTATCGTAAAGTCTTCTGTCGTTACGCGGTAATCATCCGCAAGCAACGTCATGTTCCAGGTCGTTATGGTCGGAGCAATGGTTCCTGTATACGTTTTGGACTGCGTTTGCAGCTTTGGCTGAAGCTGATAGGACTGATCAATCCCCGGCCCTTCCACCTTCATTGCAAATGCAGTCGGCCAAACCGTGGCAGGATTTGTTTTTGCATTCCATTGCGCGGGATTAATCTGTACCTGAACGTCCTCGTACGCTTCTCCCTCGTATTTGATCTCATATTCCTCCTTTTTCGCCTCGATGGCTTTGTTAATTTCTGTGTTAATCCTGGAAAAAGCATTATCGATCTTGCCTTGATCAATCGTCACTTCAATACGGGCAGGCTCTTTTTCCCATACCCCGTCCGCCGTGCTGGCAAGCAGACGATTGGTAGAATCATAGATGCGGATGTTCATTTGTCCACCGTCTACAGGACCGCCGGGACCGCCTTCGGATGGAGGTGTACCCTCCGTTGAAATCGTGATGGTCAGAACAAAGACGCATCCATTAATGTTCGGATTGCCTGGTTCATTGACCGTTGCCTTGATGGTATACCTTCCTGCCGGTGTATCCTCGCCAATGAACAGACTATTGGCAAATTCGGATGGAGCTTGATTCACCAAAGAAGTCTCCCATTTCACATCAATATTGTTGCCGGTTGCCGTCGGTCCATCAGACATTAGGACAGCAAACCGATCCAGAGTACTCGTCGTTGCAGTTAGAGATGCGGATCCTGTATGTTCGGGAGCTGGCGCAACGTCCAAATAGTTCTTTTGTTCTGACAACAGGTGCATGTAAACATCCTGACAACGAAGCTCAGGATCTACCGGAGGTTGTTCTGGATCCGGTGGCTCTCCAACCCTAAATACGATCCAACGTTCGCAATTGATATTGTCGATTAATTCCTCGACCTTTACGGAGTAAATAGCTGATCCATTCGGAATCGTGTGAGAGAAGTAAGTACCCTCGAATCTATACTGGTATACATCGTTTCGATAAAGAGTCCACTCGTAGTCATCGTCCATTACCTCCCCATCCAAGGTCAGAGTCAATGAGAAGCGATTGTCTTGTCCAGCTGGCATATAGACAACGAATGGGTCTGCTTTAGTACCATTTCCGGTTACATCTGCTTTTTGATTGTTGATCTTTGCTACTATACCAAGATCGTCGCAATTCTCTCCGAAGAATATGCGATAGGTTTTTACGCATGTTTCATTACCGATCTTGAAAGTTACCGTTAAAAGGTATTCTCCAACTTCATTAATGGTGTAGTCAAACGTATCCGTATTGGTAGCTGTTTTCAACGGTGTTGCACTGTTTACACTTTTTAATACCCAACTTGCATTTGTATTGTCGCCAAGAAATTTCGATGTGAATGAAAGCGCATGGCTAGAGACATTTTTCGATAAACGAACCAGGTATTCACCAGTTTCGGGATCATAATTTTCGAAGTATCCTTTTCCATTGTCTTTCACTTGTACATCTGTATTCTCACACGCGCTGACATTCACGTATATCGTCCACGGGCAGCCCATTTCTTTCCAAGACTTATACGGATCATTACCAGCCATCTTGTCATAAAAGTATGTGATCGTATACGTCCCGACTTTCTTAAACCCCTCGATTTGCAACAGATCTGTCGGAAACAATGCTTCTCTATCATCGTCGTTGGTGTCAATTTTGTAATTCGTTACTGTCCCATCCGGTGCCGTAACTCGCCAATATACAGGCACATGATCAGCATCTCCACCTGGGGGTGCAAACCAAGCACGTATCCATAGGGTGCCGTTTAATCCTTTGGGGATTGTTTCGCCATTAGAAAGAGTACCATCCCACCCTTTTGCCGCAGTAAACCAGGGACATTCATATTCTCCTGTGTCGCGTTTGCCGACATAAAACTTTTTTACCCAGCACTCCTTACCATCTGCCGATCGATAGCTCAAAGTAAAGATGGAACCATCCGTCGGAAAGTGAGTGCCGCTATATAGCGTTATAGCTAAACCTGTATTGGACTGCAATACTCTATTTCCGATACGAAATTCGCCAGCTTCATCGGCTTCAAGCGTGATGGTATCTGTATCGTATGCAAGCTTATAAGCCGTATCTGGATCAGATGGCATACGCGTTTTGATTTCACCCTTGCCTGAACCTGTCATCGTCTCTACATCGAGAATATCATCGCATTCGTTCTGCCCTGGATCTTCACCATCACCACCGCCTCCTCCTAAAGAGGAAAAGGTTTTTGTCCAGGTACAATAGGTCGCATTAGCTGGTGTAAATTCAATTACCGTAGAATCATCAATGAGAAGACTAGCGAAGGTCGTACCAGTACCTCTCGAAGCTCCGTCTACCTTTAATGTCCCTGACTGCGGAAACACCAAGGTTATGGTGTTCTTTCCACTGGGTAACGTTTCTGTCCCTCCATTACTGAGCGTTTTATCTGCTTGGCCGGATACCTTAAGTGTTCCGGATATAGCCGTACAAACGCCTTGCTCGACCGAAATCAGTATCTCCGCTGGCTTACTAGCAGAGTAATCGCTCGAACCCTGTACGGATCGACCGTGCTTATCCGTTGCAACGAAGGTCCCTTTGTAAATATCAATTCCTGCTGTTAATGGTGGGCTTTTAGAAAGAGACGATGCTCCACTAGCTGATTGATATTCTCCACCAGTCTTGTTGTTAACGATTGCAATGTTTACTGGGTTAATACCTTGATCATAAAACGAGTAATCTTTTGCCGTTCCTTGGAGGTAAATGGTTTCATTCGCTTTGAATGATGTTTTTGTTGGAGTGCCACTTGGGCTTGAACTCGCTACGATTTTTAGCTGATTAGGTCGTGGAGTAGCCTCAAAGTAGTCGTATTTGATATGTACTGATCCTGATTTTTTTAATCCGTCACCTTGAGTGTTTCCACGCCCACCGCTGTGATAGGCAATTTCCGCTAAATTATATGCCCTGTAAATTAAATTTTTAGTTGCTTTATTCTTTATTTCGTAGGTTGTCACATGGCTTAACACCCAATTCGGGTTCCCGTTAAGGGCTTGTATCCATTTATCTACCTCGGCTGGATGAACAAAAACATATCCGGCATCTGCATTATAATCTAAATTTGAAAATGCAATAGCCGTCCCTTTTATAACATCACCAGTCGGTCTATGATTTTCGTCTAGCCTTGTAACTTCAACATTCGTCTCAATTCCACCGTATCCTTTGGTATTAGATGGTAGTCTTGGAATCAAAACTTCTAATGCATCTTGTACCACTTTTAAAGAGTCTACATAACCTAATTTTAACTCGTCTGGTTTTGTAAAACCGATATCCGGAACATCTTCAACGTAATAAGGACCGTCAGAAATAGATGCTGCAGAAGTCAACGTAACAAAACCAAGAAAAGAAAAACTGTTGAATAAAAGTGTAAAAATTATAATTCGGATAAACGACCATTTAACCAAATCTCTCATGCTTCTACTCATGTAGTCCCCCAATAAACCGAAAGTCATTAACACTACTTTGCATTAGTGAAATCAGTTGGATTCAGGGAAGGTATTGAATACACGAACGAAGCTAGTCTTTTTTGTTTATTACGGTCAATTACGAAAAAATGCAATCCTTCAACATCTCTTGCTTTAAATGAAAATGAACCTTGTGATAATACATCACTTTTCCGGTCTTTAAATGTAATATCGAGTTGTAAATCGATATTTTTAGACTGAGATTTCGGAACGGTGAAACTGAGCATACCGTCCTTAATTTTCAAGCTTTTGTGAAATGCTTGGAAGTAAGGATTGCTGTTATTAACCGGAATATTGGCTCCACTACTGTCCTTTATTGGTTGTAGCTCACCACCCGTAATCACCGCTGTTTTTTCCTGAGACAAATATTCAACTTTACAACCAAAAATCTCACTGATAAATCGTAATGGAACAAAGATACGATTATCTTTCATTACTGCTGGAGATTCAAATAAGTATCTCTCACCATTTACAAATGCCTGCTTTTCTCCCAGTTTCATTGTTATTGTCTTTCCAGAGCGAATCATTTTAAGTGTTTTCGTGTTTATATCCCACTCTACTTTTGCGCCAAGGGCTTCACTTACAAATCGAACTGGAATCATAACGCGATCATAGGTATAAACCAAATATGGCTTCTTATCAGGAAACTCGATTACTATGTTATTTACCTTTACATTGATACCCTCCATAATATAGCCTTCCCACTCGGCAGAAACATTCGTAACAATTGTCAAAGACATTGCTATAGCTATCATGCTAGTAAATAATCTTTTCATAAATATTCCCCCTCTTTTCTACTTTGACGAAAGTCCCTTTTCATTAAAGAATCCATCCGTTTTTTTCAACAGAGTAGCTGCTTGAGCATTTGTTAGAGAAGCTTCAACATTATTTGCGTTGGGAATCCACTTGTAAATTTCGTTTATTGAGACTATCTTGCCACTACTTTTCAAGTTGATGGCATTCACAACAAACTTCGCAGCTTCCTCAACCGTAAGCGTCATATTCGGCTTAATCTGACACCCACAATCAATTACCCCCTCCTGCTTCGCTGTGGCATAATATCCCGCAGCCCAATGATTCTCCGCCCCGGCAGGGACAAAAACTCCCGGTTCCTTGGCATCATATACAGTCATCACCATCTTCAAAAACTCAGCCTGCTTAATCGGATCTTCCCCAGTCACACCTTCCGCCAAAAAACCCTGTGCACGCGCCCACTCCATATCTCCCTGCGGCGTCGTTTCCACTTCGGTACCACGCGCGGCATACACACTGCCTGCACATGCGATTGTCGCGATAAGTAGAACCATGAAGATCCAATTCAAACGATGTCGACGTTTGTCACCCATATATTTCTCCCTCCCACAAGGAAAATACTGCCTCTTGTGTACATTTTTTTCACCATATCAAACTTCTGAGGGACAAAAAAAAGACCGATCGATTCGATCAGTCCTAGCAAAAGCAGATAAGTATAGATTCGCTTAGCTTCTCCCACCTACTTCTACCTCTATTTATTCCGATTCCGATAGAGCAGGTAAATAAAAAACGGTGCACCGACCCCCGCCGTAAAAACCCCCGCAGGAATATCCATCGGCTGAAAGGCCGTCCTAGCCACCATATCGGCACCCATTAGCATGAGACTGCCGATCAGAGCAGAGACCGGAAGAAGCGCATCGAAGGAGGGGCCAACCAGCTTCCTCGCAATATGCGGCGCAATCAAGCCAATAAATCCGATTGCACCCGCCACGGCCACTGCCGAACCAGCCAATGCCACACAGATCAACAGCAGCAAGCCGCGGTGAAGCTGAACAGACGCTCCCAAGCCCTGCGCCATTTCGTCGCCCAGCTCCTGCACATTGACGTTTCTGGCATAAATGAGTGCCGCAGGCAGAAAAATGATCACCCATGGCAGCAGCGCATAAACGTTCTCCCAGGATGCCCCATAAATACTTCCCGTAAGCCAGGTAAATGCTTGGCTCGCGGAGCTCATCGGGCTCAGAATGATCATCAGCATGGTTAAAGAACTTGCCGTCGCAGAAATCCCGATGCCAATCAGCACCAGCCTCGTTGACGTTACCCCTTTGCTCCATGCGAGCAAATAGATCACGATGGAAATCAAGCCCGCTCCTACAAATGCTGCTGCCGGAAGCCACTGGATACTTACATTGCCCGCAAAATACGTAATGAAGGTCACTGCCGCTAAAGCCGCTCCTCCTGTTATGCCGATCATATCCGGCGATGCCAACGGATTGCGGATCAGCCCCTGCAAGATCGCACCCGACACGCTCAAAGCCGAACCCACCAAGACAGCGACTATGACGCGCGGAAGCCGTAGCGTTCCAATGACCAACGCATTGGCCTCCGTCCCTTGCCCGATAAGCGTTATCCATACATCCGCAAATGATAGCCCATTGTTCCCCAGCGCCATGCTGAACAGAAACAAAGCGATGGTAAGAATGATCAGCACCGTAAGCACAATGACGGCTCTCTTATGTACCAGGAAAGAAAAGAATCCCGATTTGCTGCGAATGGTAATGAGCCGACTCATGCTGACACCCCTTTCGAGCGAAGCCCTTTTCGCGCCATGTAGATAAAAAATGGTCCGCCGATCATACCAGTCATGACCCCAATTGGCAGTTCTCCGGGCATCACCACAAAACGAGCAACGGTATCCGCCACCAGCAGCAAGATTGCCCCGAGGATCGCACTATAAGGGATAACCCAGCGATAATCAGTACCTACCAGGATTCTGGCCACATGCGGAATCACGAGCCCCACGAAGCCAATCGATCCGGCAACCGCCACAGAGCTGCCCGCAAGCAAAATCACCGTAACAGCGACGGCCAATTTCACCAGAGTGGTTCTTTGTCCCAAGCCTTTGGCGACTTCTTCGCCCGAAGCAAGGATGTTTACCGGTTGCGCCAATATCAGCGCTGTGATTCCGGCAGCAATCATATAGGGCAGGACTGGCAATAATCCATCCGCCGTTTTGCCCGCGATTGATCCGGCTAACCAAAACAATACGCTTTGCAAGCGGGCTTCATCGATCACCAGCATGCCCTGCGTAAAAGAAGTGAACAACGCCGTCATCGCCGAACCGGCTAGCACGACCTTCACTGGAGTCAATCCGTCCCTTCCCAACGAACCAAGGAAATAAACGGCGAATGCAGCAAACCCCGCCCCTAAAAACGCGATCCAGACCAATTGATTCAGGGAAGAGATGGGGAGAAAGGTCAACGCCACGACCACAAAAAACACAGCTCCGGCATTAATCCCAAAAATACTTGGCGATGCCAGCGGATTTCTCGTTAACGCCTGCATGAGCGCTCCGGCAATAGCAAGGTTACTGCCGATCAACGCGGCGAACAGGGCGCGGGGAAGCCGCGTCGTCATAATGATCACATGTTCATTCGAAGAAGAATCATATTGAATGAAGGACTCGACAGCCGTCATCACAGGTATCTTGGTTGTCCCGAGAACGACACTGCCGACAAAGCAAATGATGAAGAGAAAAAAACCAAACACCAAGCCCCATACTTTACCGGGTGTTTGGCGTAATAATGGGCTCACAGGGTTCCTCCTTTTTGCGTGTTGGTTAATTGAAACCCATTGGAGGCTGTTGACACATTTTCACGGTCAACAGCCTCGCGACACTCAAGCAGGATTATTTCAACTCATAAAATTCGTAAAGATCTTCTACCATCTCCATTGCCGCCAATGGGCCGGAGCCGTTGTTCCATACCGCTGTATCCACCTCAAAGACGCGGTTGTTTTTCACAGCCTTCAGGTTTTTCCACAGCGGATGCTCGCTCCATTCTTTGCGCAAATCCAGTCGACCGTCATTTCGCGAGGTACTGGTTTGGTCAAAAATGATGTCTGCATCCATTTGCGGGATATTTTCCTTCGATGTCAGCTGTACGCCCCAATCTTCGCCGCGCTGGCTTGCAGGTCGGGCAATCCCCAGTTCTTCCAGGACGAGCGCGGAAAATCCTGTGTATACGATGCGGGCATGATCGACACGGAAGTCAACAATCCCTGCTTCCAGCTTCAGCTTATCGCCCATTTTGCTCTGAAAATCGGCGACCTTTTGCCCCCACTCCTTGAGGAATTTTTGCTCTTCTTCCTTTTTGTTTAGCGCTTCTGCCGACAGCATCAGCGTGTCCTTCCAAAAGTGAACCTCTTCGGTCATGACGGTTGGTGCAATGGCTGACAGCTGCTGGGCAATTTTTTCATGCCTTGTCTTGGAAGCGATGATCAGATCCGGTTTCAGCGCCACGATCTGCTCCAGATTGGGCTGGTTTTCCGAGCCGAGATTCGTTACCCCTTCCATCTTGTCTTTTATGTAGTTGTACCATGGCTTTTCGATCCATGCTTCCACGGCTCCTACCGGCTTCACGCCCAACGCCAACGCTGCGTCAGTCGCCCCTTGGTACAGCGTGACGACTTTTTGCGGCGTCCCTTTTATTTCCGTCTCCCCCATGGCATGCTTGACGACTCTCACGTCTTGTTTTTCAGAGGCTGGTGCTGTCGCTTGATCTGCTGGCGCCGGCTCAGTCTTGGCAGCAGGAGTTGATCCGCCTTGTTGATTTGCCCCGCAACCCGCCAGCATGAACATGCATAGAAAGATCGCCAGAAGTTTGAATGGTAATGGATTAGGCCTAGACATTTCTGTTTCCTCTCCTTTTGTTGACTGCATAGAACAACATTGATTCTCATTCTCATTATAAGGGAGTAGTCCAGAATGAACATGGATTTTTGCGACGAAGTTTCGGACTTTTGCGACATACAATCCATTCCTGTTCGTCAGACCTTACTCATTTCAGAGGGCAGCGGCAATCCCAGATGCTCCCTTAATGTCCGGCCGGTGTATTCCGTCCGATAAATCCCTCTGTTTTGCAATTCGGGAATGACTTTCTCCACGAAATCGTCCAAACCGCTTGGCAATAGCGGCGGCATCAAGTTAAAGCCGTCAGCGGCACCGTTTTTCAACCACTTCTCCATCACCTCCGCGATTCGTACAGGCGTTCCGGGAGTTGGGGTTGGATCATGACAATCACCTCGAAAAAAAGAATGGAGTCAGTTGTAAGGGAAAGCAACGATTATTGCAATTTGCCAAGCGCTCGTGCTTCTCCCTGCTCAGCTAGTCCATATCCATACTGCTGTCTTTTCAGTTCTTCCTTGCGCTGCTTCTCTAGCGCGACAAGACCGATTTCACGAGCATGCTGCGGATTGATGGCAAACAGACCATCATCGTCGCCCACAATCAAGTCGCCGGGATGAATGCTTACCCCGCATACGCTGATCGCGGTGTTGACCTCGCCCTCCAGCTCGAGCTTGCGTGTGGTAAGCGCGCTGATCCCTTTGGAGTAGATGGGAAAGCCAAGCCCGGAAATCGCGCGAACATCCGAGACGCAGCCGGAAACCACGACCCCCGCGAGTTTTTTCGCAAGGGCCGCATACGTCCGAAATTCCCCCCAGCATGCACGCTGCTCGTCACCAGACATATCGATGACAAGCACATCGCCAGGCTTCGCCAGCTCCATCCCATGGGTGATCGCAGTAGAGTCAATATGAGGAATGCGCACCGTAACGGCGTTTCCCAGCAGGCGAATCGGGCGATACAGCGGTACCAGTCCATTCAGGAACCCAAAATCCGTCAGATGACCGATCGTGGAAGGACTGATATCCTGATACAGCTCCAGCAGCTCCGGGGTTACCCCCTGTACTCTCGGGTGAACGTGAAACATATCCGTGATCCTCTCCTCTCCAATTCGAGCCACGTTCTATACGTTTCCAAAAGCGGTGGCTATCGCTCGCAAAGGGTTTGGCACTTCGCCCTGTCCAAAAGGCATGCTGCCTGGCACCCTCAGATGCTGCTTCACCAATGGCCGTATCACCTGTTTCCAAGGCCATGTTTCTTTATCAAATAAGCATTCATGCAGCACGTCCCGTACTTCTTCCGGCAAAGCAGCGTTGGTAATCGCCTGCTCCAAGCATTCGCGCAGCTCTTGCCATAAGCGCTCTTCTTTGATTCCGTAGTACTGGGACAGGGCATGAAGGATCGCATTGCAGTTCACATGGATGCCCAGCATCTGAAAGAACGTGAGCAATTTATGCGGCGAAGCATGATAAAGCGAATTCGGATAGCCTGCCCGCAATGTATAGACCGGATCCTCCAGCCCGTTTGCCTCTAGCCACGGAACATGCAGACGAAGCGCATCGTGATCGCGGAGGAGCAGCCCTTCGATTTTGCCGTGCTTCCAGACCAATACGGAATTTTGCCCGTGAGCTTCCGGCATCATGCCCAGACGGAACAGCCTGAAGCAGATTTCAAAATAAGTCAGGCAAACCTCACGCCACAGCTGCAAAATGGCGGCTTCGCTCTGCTCCCGACCGACCTCGCGCAGCCACTCACCAAACAAGTGGCCATCTTCCGTCCGATCAAAGACGGCCAGGGCAGACATTGGCAGCAACCGGACTGCTTCATCCTCCATCAATGCTTGCGGGTATTGTCTCACCATGGCGGACAAATGGCGCGGATAGTCGGCAAACAAATCTTTGCTTTCCGGCAAATAAGCCCACCAATTCGTCTCATCGCATAAATACAGCCGTTGTTTCAACACAGGATCGCGTTCTATCCCCTGTCTCATCAAGCTTTCCGCCTTTTGCCCGTTCATCAGCTTGATGGCCGACAGATAGCGAAGCCCTCCCAGCGATTGAATGCCCAGCGGAAGCTTGACATGGTAGTTGCCTCCCTGTTCAGACATCAGGGATCTCACAGAAGAGGTAGCGTAAAACGTACCCGCTTTCACCTGCAAGGGAATGCAAATCCCTGCCTTGATTTCCTCGTGTAATTTTTCCGGCAAGATGGTAGACATTTGCCATGGGTGGACGGGAATAGGGATATATTCCTCATTATCCAGCCCGCGTCTGTCCATTTCCTCCTGAACGATGCCTCTCTCTTCCTCCGCGAGCAGTAGATTGCCTACAGCTTCCCAATTCGCCTGATCCGGTTGACCGCTGATGAGATAATCGCGCTTCACCGCCATCCAACGGAGCTGAATCGCTTGCCCGTACTCTGCTGTATACTGCTGGCACTCTTCTTGCCCCCAGCCCAGCTTGACTTTTGAAACCGGATGGAACGGCCGATCGCGAAAGGAAGCTTTTCGCTCGGTTTGCAGGAAAGAAGCCATGGTCGGCAAGCTCAAGATTCCAGTTCCTGGTTGTTTGTTCGCAAGCGACCAAGAGGATTGCAGCAGCGTTTGCTCAAGCATATGGACAAATTGCTCTGCGCCATCCGCATCAATGGTAGCAGGGTCATCTCCAAAAAAGTGGATGATATGACGCATGAAGTCCACTGGACCAAGCTTTTTCACATCGACCCGTTCATCTTGTCCCACCCGCACCTCATACACCGCAGCTGACGCCTCATATCGATAAGGCTGCACGATGGCCGGATAGACAGGGAAAACAATCGCGGCATCTTGGTCTCCCTTCAGACGCCAATGGTATACATATGCTTCCTTGGCATCGGCACCCCAAGCTTTTTCTACGGTATTCATCCCGGTATCTCGGCAATGAAGAGCTTCCCATTGGGTCGGGGAAAGCAATTCAATGAGGGCATTCTCCTCGAAAAATTGTTCAGCCAGCAACGCGTTGACCAGGTCCTCCATGACACGACGCTCTGCTTTTTGGATCGCATAATCTGTCATAGTCATACCATCCCTTCTTGCAGCGACCTTCTGTAGTGGAAGAGCGGATTCGGCACCGGCCTCGGATCGACCTCGATATCTTTCCATAACCGTCTTCTCGCCAGCTGCTCTATTTGAATCGTTTTCGAAAACAAATCATACCGTTCAAAATTTTCATGAAACTCAGGGTGCTCCTCTTGGTATTGGCGGATCACTTGAGCGACCATTTCCCAGAAATGTTTCTCGTCCAGCCCATACCGCTCGTTCAAAAATATACCCATCTCGCTCATGCAGACAAAGAAGAAGGCACTGTGCAGAAAATCCTTCACCGCAGCGAGATCGTCGGTCTGGATATAGGAATGCCGATTGATCGCCCGATGATGAGCAGGCTCGCGATGCAGCTCGGGGTACAGCTCTGGTTGCGTCAGATGCTTATACGAAAAACGCACCCCGTCATGGAAATCCTTCAAAGCCAGACGGCATGGCCACCCGTCTTTATGGATCAGAATCAGATTTTGCGCATGGGATTCGAGCGCCAGTCCATGTGCATACAGCATATGGATGAGCGGAGTCACGGTAACGGTAAGCAATTGACGTACCCAAGCTTCCAGCCCATATTTGCGCACCCATGGCTCAATCGCTGGCTGGCCGTTGTCTACCAGGCTCACCGCGCTTAAAGGAAACGCTTGTTCATCTTCTTTTAGATAGCGATGAACGCTGTGTCTATAGACAACACCGAGACTACCGTAGGCGTTAACCTGTGCCGGGGACGGAAGCTGTTCGTAATCATAGGTAATGCCCGCGAATTCCGGCAAAAAGACAAAATCGAGCTTCTTGGCCGTTTCATCGTGCTTGGTCAGCGTCAGTAACCACTGCGACACGAGCGGCGCGTTCAGGACCGTATGCTTCGCCAGCATCCGTTTGGTGGACGTATTGACGATGTTCAAGGCCATTTTCAAGTACGCCTTCTCTTTATGCGAAATATTCGCCCAGCTGCGAATCGACTGCTGCGCACGGTAATAGTCACCTCCGTTGCCTAGCGGTACAATCCTTTTATCCGCTAACTGGCCGTGAAAAGCAGGCATGATCATATGCTCCCACTGCCAAGGATGAACCGGCATGATCCAGTAATCCGCGATATCCAGCCCTTTTTCGTACAATGAGGCCGCAAATGCTACATAGACATCACTGCCCAGCTCTTCCTCGATAAAGGTTCGGTAATCTACGTCCTGCAAGGAAGACTTGAGGCTTGCCACTTTGGAAACCGCCAGCCACACCGGCTGCAAGTCGGTCTTGAACTCAGGTCCGTATAACGCATTTTCCTGCATGCTGAACCCAATCCGTGATTTATAGCACGGATGATACGGATGGCCGTCCAATAACGCTTCCCAATCATCATAGTCGCGCTGAGTCTCCACCGAAGCGGCAGAAGATTTGAAAGACTGTGCCTGCAAATCACGGACGAGCGTATGCTCCAGCTCTTGCAGCAGCATTGCCAACCGTTCATTGGTCTGCACTTGCCCAAGCACCTCTTCTACAAACAGAGACAACGCAGCATCCCGGGACTCTCCATCCGCTGTCTCTCGTGTCACCGTACCTTTGGCGACCCGATACCGCCCAAAGCTGAATTTCCGCTGACAATGAAAGCTGTACGTGACCGGCTCCTCGGTTTTTGTTTTGCCCTCAAGTACCAGACGCCCGGCGGATTCTCCAGCTTGCGGCAATCCGCTTGGAGGAACCGCAATTTCTTCGTAAAGCACCGCTTCAATCAGTTGGCAAAGCACTCTTTGCTCAACGTCCGTATACTGCTCAGTTGTATATGCATGAGCCCAATCGATTGTGTTCATCCTCACACCTCATTTGTATAGTTCCTGACCGCTCACCGTGGAAGCAGCCTCACGATCTTGCTTGATGACCGGATACACCGTCCATTTCATCCATAGATTGTTCAGCAGCAAAAGGACGGCGGAACAAATAAAAATCATCGATATACCGAACCAGGACGCGATAACCCCCATACCGAGCGAACCCAGCATGCCTCCCAAAAACAAGGAGCAGCTCACATAGCTGTATGTCCGACTTTCCATGCCCTCTGGCGCATAATGCCTGATCAGTGTATTGACGGAAGGCATCATGCCGGCAAGGCAAGCCCCTGTGCAAAACCGCAATGCGATTAATTGCCACAGATGCGAAACGAACGCTTGCGGGATCGAAAAAAGGACCGCGCCAAACACGGAGAACAGAAAAATCCGATGAGAGCCATACTTGTCTCCCAGTTTCCCCAGCTGCGGTGCGGAAAGCATGTTGGCGAACCCCATCGCCGCAGAGGTGGCACCAGCTAAAACCACTACGTTCTCCTGACTGGTCGCCAATTGCTGGACATAGAGCGGGATGAGCGGCAATGCGCCTGTCATCGCTGCGCGAATCATGGCTGCGGAGACAAATAACGGGCCAATCGGCTTGCGTGAGACGATTTTTTTGAAGTCCTGCCGGAAGTCCGTTTTTTGCTCGGTTGTTTCTTTTTTCACAAAGTTCTCCCTGACCCCAAAGATGACGATCAGCGTCGCGATGAAAATTGAGCAGCCCAGATAGAAAAAAACAGCGCTGAAGCCGAATATGTCAGCCAAAAACCCGCCGATCAGCGGCCCGCAAATCGTTCCGGCAACGTTAGCAGAGTGCAGGCTACCAAGCGCGTAACCGGTCCGCTCTTTCGGGGTATTGGTGGCGACTAAGGCGACGGCAGCCGGACTGAATCCGGAAATCATCCCGTTCACCAATCGCAGCAGCAGCAGGTGAACCGGGCTGGTCGCAAACCCGAGAAGCGTAACCGTGATGGCCATACCCAAACCGGATCGAATCAGCATCACTTTTCGTCCGTGCCGATCGGCAAGCCTTCCCCAGATCGGCGAAAAAATGAAAGCCGTCACCAGATTGGCACTAAAAATAAGGCCGGACCACAGCAGCACTTCATCCTGATTGGTAAGCCCCATTTGCTGTAGGTACAGCGGTAAAAAGGGAGTCACACAACTCATGGAGGCCATCGCCAGGAATTGCCCGACATACAAAATGAACAGGTTGCGCTTCCACTTTTCCACGCTGACGACACATTCCTTTCTCTACTTCGCTCGCGGGCAAGCGGAGCAATATTCACCACGGCTAGAGACCTGATAATATAAACAGCAGGTTTTTCGCATAGCAATGCCCTGCGTCGAAGACAGATCTGCCGTTACCTCACTTCCGTATAACGTGACAAATGGGTTTTGGCTTTCCCCGAATAACATCCCCTGCGCCCTATTGATCAGATAAGCAAAGTCATCCTCAATACGTAACTGCTCCTCCTCGCTTGCGCCGTTGGCTAATCGCTTTTCATAAAGCGAGAAGAGGCGAACAGCGGTATTTTCCCAGAGGATGGGCATGGGCACGCGAGCGACGGCGGAGAGATTGCGCCACAGCTTGGCGATATTTCCTGCAAATAAGCCACCTACGAGGTCCTCACGCCATTCCTCCCGTTTTCCGGCTGCTGGTTCGGTTACCTCTACCTGATCGAGATAGATTTGTGGCGGCCACATCCCGATTCGCTCCTCGGACGGGCCCAGAAATGCATTTGCGATCGATACCTTCAGCCCTTTGTTGTACCGCGTCATGGCATACAAGCTGGGGCCCACCGTGATAAACGCATAACGCTTGGCGAACAGCGATGCCGTATGCAATCTGGATGGGGAATTCAATGCCTCGGTCAACCGATCCAAATAGGCAGCGCACCTCTCCCCGTCGAGCAAATCTTCCACAAGAAGGGAAGCTGTTGGATTAGGTAAAGGACACACTCCGACCTGAAAGCTTTTTGTGAGATCGTCCCATTCTTCCGGTTGAAACCGAGACAACACGTTCATTTATGGCACTCCTTTGATGGGATTGGGTATCTGGATGAACAAGGGCGTTTCTCCCCTGGCTAGAAAACAACTGGTGAAATTCGCTTTGGCGGGCAGGTGCTCGCTATGCAGCAAATCGTCAATATAAGCAAGCAACCGTTCGCAAGCGCCTTCCCTTTCCTGCAGGAGCAACGCTTTGACGATCCGCCAATAACGTTCCTCACCCTCCTGCCGGTAAGCGGCAATGGTATGAATCAACGACCCGAGATGGTTCACAATGAAATAGTACTTGGTTCGATTCCATGCTTCAGCCTCTTGGTAGAGGACAGGGCTATCATCCGCTATAAGCGTACTGATCCAGCCAGCCTCCGCCGCTTTACGCCGGTCAATGCTGACGCCCTCCAGATCTCGCACATAATAGCAGTCAGGCAACCCATCCTTGATAGACAGCAACGAGTTTTGCAAATGCGCCTCGAAGCTGATCCCATTCCCCGCTAGCATGCGTAGAAACGGCAGCATCGATATTTGCAAATAGCGCTCCAGCCAGTCACCCAGGTCAGGCATTCGCCCTGGAGAGCTTTGCCGTATCGCTTGGATCAGCTTCGGCTCTGTCTCATCCGGCAAGGATTCCAGCAGCGAGGCCATGACAAAAGTATTTTCGCTCGCGATGGCCATGGGGCGGTAGATCACCGTAAAGCTTGCCCCCAGCTCCTCGGACATCTGCGGAAATCGTATGCTTCTATATCCCGTTTCCATCAGAATCTGGAAGTACTCGGTCTGCAGCTCGTGTCTGCATAGATGGAGCACTCTTGCCGCATCCATCGTCCGCTTGGCTTGTTCTACCGTATTGTCGCGAATCAGATTGGTGATGCGTACGTGCAGAGGCAGCTTGTATCCGCACCCACTCACTGGCTCCCATACGGTCCGTACCGATGAAGTAGGATAGACATTCGGCCCCTGCGATCCGAGGCTAATGATGGCTTCCTGCTTCATCCAGTGCTGGACCTCCTGCCGCTGTGCGAGATAGCGCGCCTGCCAAGGATGCATCGGCAGCAGTACATACTCGCCTGCTTGCTCACCTAATCGCTCCTCTGCATAGGCAGTGACAGATGGCGGCGGCACTTGCTCTTCACCTGTCAGCCATTCTTCGTATACAAAATCCTTCTTAACAGCAAAGTAATGCAGCGGAAAGGCTGCTCGCATTTCCGGGCTGTATCTCGCAAGATCATCATCCACAAAGCCTTCGGAGCATTTCGGGTAAGGATGAAACGGATGGCCTAAATAGAGCGATTGCTCGGAGCCGACGAAATCGAGCTTACCTTGCATTTCCCACTGCAGCCTGTTTCGATAATGCTCCACATACAGACCCATTTTTCCGATGCTGTTTTCGATGCGCATTTTCATTTGACTCTTGAGAAGCCCGGAGTTGTCGGAAGCTACACGACCGCTCAATTCATCGAGTAACAGCGCAATGAGTTGGTGCATATCTAGCTCTTGCCGCGTTCCTTCTGGAGGTACTACATAAAAAGATGGTCCGTAGACATGCTGTCCGACGGCAGAAAAGTATGTCATGGTCCCCATTAGGTTTTTTCCGCTCGAAGGCAGCTGGAACGCAAAGGCTTCTCCTTGTGCGGTACGGGGCGCATGTTGGGCTTCTTTTTCAACTCGCGGATCGGGTTCGCCCATCTCCCTGAAAAAACTGTTCAGCAACGTGCGTATGGTCGCTTGCTCCGCGATTCCTATGCTCGCCACGGATGTTGGCGCTTCAGTATGCTGTTGCAGCATGCGTTTGGGGTCACTCCCTTCTCAGACAACCGTCATGTGCGTTCGATTTCATGCCTTCCTGCTTATGCAGGCTGAATCTCCCTTACAGCCTCGATTGCCGCTAGAACGGCGTCGCTGAATCTTTGTGCGATCTCATCGATTTGCTGTTCCGTTACGATCAGGGGGGGCAGGAAACGCATCACGGCCGAATGTCTGCCGCCAACCTCCAGGATGACTCCCCTCTTGAGGCATTCCTTCTGAATCTGGCTAGCCAGCTGCGGGAAAGCCGGATAATGACCCAACCGATCCTGTGCTGCTTCCGGGTTTACAATCTCCACGCCAATCATCAAGCCGCGACCACGGACATCACCGATCGCATTCACTTTGCTTTTTAACGTGAGCAAATGCTCTTGAAGCCGATTTCCCAGCTTCTCAGCCTGTGCCGGAATATCGTGTTCCTTGATATAGGTCAACGTGGCGAGCCCTGCTGCCATCGCCAGCTGATTGCCCCGGAATGTTCCGATATGGGCACCCGGCTGCCACACATCATACTTTTTGTGATAAATCATGACTGACAATGGCAAGCCGCCACCAATCGCCTTGGACAGAATCAGGACATCAGGGATAATGCCTGCATGCTCAAAGGCAAACATCTTGCCGGTTCTTCCGATTCCTGTCTGAATCTCGTCGATGATCAGCGGAATCTGTTTTTCTTGCGTGATCCGGCGTATCTCCCGCAGCCATTCGATCGGTGCCGGAATGGAGCCCCCTTCACCCTGTACCGCTTCCAAAATCATGCCGCACGGAGACACGATGCCGCTTTCTGGATCACTCAGCAAATTTTCGATGTAGCGGCTGCTGAGCTGATGCGTCTGCTCACCGCCAACTCCAAACGGGCAACGGTACGCATATGGATAAGGCATATAGTGCACATCCGGGATTAACCCGTTGATCTTTTCTTTCATCCCCAGTGTCCCGCTCAGACTCATGGTTCCATGGGTCGCTCCATGATAGCCGCCCTGAAAGGACAGAATGCTGCGATTGCCTGTCGCCGTTTTTACCAGCTTGATCGCGGCTTCAACGGCATCACCGCCTGTGGGTCCGCAAAATTGAATCCGGGCGTTCTTCGCAAATTCCTCCGGCAAGCTTGCGAATATTTCATCCACAAACCGTTCCTTTAGCGGAGTGGTCAAATCCAGGGTGTGCAGCGGTCGCTTGTTGTCCAAGAGCTGCTTCATCGCTTCGATGACAACAGGATGGTTATGTCCCAGCGCCAAGGTTCCTGCACCGGCAAGGCAATCGTAATAAACCTTGCCGTCCATATCCTTTACATGAATCCCTTCCGCTTCCTGAATAGCGATCGGAATGCGCCTGGGGTATGATCTTGCATTGGATTCCCTGGCCGCCTGACTTTCGAGATAGTGATCATTTTTTGACTGTCCAGCAACAAAAATATTCCCCACTCGTACCACTCCTTTGATACTAGCTTGTGAGTTGATATCAATAGTTGATATTGATTATCAATATCAATTCAACTGCTTCTAGCATAACAACAGGTCCAAGTGGGGTAAATTCTCCAATCGGATAATGTCCTTCATCCGATTGGAGTATGCTTATCCAGATCAACACGTTCCTTTTGCAACATTTGCTGCAAGGCATAAATAAAATCCGCACCGCTTAAATCGGTGTTCAATGCTTTTTTCATATTTTGAATATGTTTTTTGACAGTATTGACGCTGACGAATAATTCGCTGGCGATTCGTTTGATCGAATAATGGTTGCACAGCATTTCCGCAATCTGCCGCTGCCTTTCACTCAATGCTGCGCTAACCAGCGCTGTGTCTGAACCATCGCTGCCGGACAGCGTTCCAGTTGGCAGATTGCTTTCGACGCCTTCAACCTCCATCGTCACTTTGACGTAATCATGGATCTCCAAGCGCAGTACTTGATGGACAACAATCTGGTGCAGTTCGGTTAGCTTCGCGCGCTCCAGCTCATTTTTCACACTGGAATCGATCATCAGTCGCATTTTGGTTCTGGTCATGTTCTCCCTCACCATCCCT